>NZ_LXTU01000025.1:0-22752 GCF_001683935.1 Rothia sp. ND6WE1A
TTCCTATTCTTGGGGGAGGGGGGAGGGGTGCTAGAGGAAGTTACGTGCGAGCGCGGTTAGAATCTGTTAGCTTACTCCGATAGTCTAAATAATAAAAATGATTAAATCTATATTTGAATGGATTATTGTTCATTAAATTCAAAAATATGAGGCTTATTCGTTTTGAGTGAAGCCCTCAAAATCGCCCTCCCAGCTGGGGCTGGCAGAGAAAGCATACAACGGGTTGAGGCTACTGACTCCGACTAAAGCGGAAGGCCTCAGCGAAGATGAGAGTTGCGGTGAAATAGGATAATCGTCGGATTTGCGTTCGGTGGTTCAGCGGAACATTGCCCAGAATAAAACCTGGCGGGTTTTGCATACAGATTGCCCGGCACCCGTCGATCTTTGAAGAGACGGTTTTTTCTTTCCCAAGCCTACCGAACTACTCCGTGATCGAATTCAGTCGCGCTAAGCGTCAGCAGAATAAGTCAAGCCCCGAGGCGCATGTATCAGTGCGCTCGGGGCTTGACGTCACTCTCCTCGCTACCGTAGAAGCGATATCAACAAGGAAAGTTCAGGCTTATCATTCAGGAATTAGCTTAACTTAGCGATAATTGCCTTATTGAAAGCCTCAAGATCACCGGGGTTACGGCTGGTAATGAGATTGCCATCTTCCACAACCTCTTCATCAACCCATTCGGCACCAGCGTTTTGAAGGTCTAGCTTCACCGAGGTGTAGGAGGTTAGCTTTTTGCCTTCAACCTTCTTGGAATCGATGAGCAACCAGGGTGCATGGCAGATTGCCGCAACGGGCTTCTCTGCCTCAAAGAACTGAACGGTAATGGAGCGAGCCTCAGGGTTGATACGCATTGCATCGGCGTTGAGGGTACCGCCGGCGAGAACAAGCGCATCGAAATCTTCAACGTTGACATCTGCCAATGCGAGGTCAGGGGTAAAAGTATCCGCTTTCTCCCAGTCGCCATTCATGCCCTGAAATTCCTTACCTTCAGGGGCTGCTAGTGAAACCTGCGCGCCGGCGTCCTTGAGTGCATCACGGGGTGAGGTGAGTTCAATCTGCTCTACGCCCTGGCTAGCGAGAATAAGAACTTTTTTATTGCTGAGGTCAGCCATGATTGCTCCTTGAATCTAGTGATACTAAGAAAACTTACTATTCTAACTGTAGTGGAGAGATGAAAATCTACAAAATACTTTCGAAGTTACCGAATCGGTCTAGCGCGATCAAAAGATGCTAACCGCCTCCCCCCTATAAGACCGTCAGATGAGCCGGAGGAGGAAACAAGGTAGCCCATAAAGTTCAATACGGTACTCAATGTAGAAGGATTATAAACAAGTCTTCCAAATCATGAATATATTCTTACTTCAAGACCGCCGCTAAAAATGGTGCGGAAACACTTTTTGCTGAAGTCGCCACCTGCGATGGGGTGCCAGCGGCAACAACCTGACCCCCGTCATCTCCTGCGCCAGGGCCCATGTCTATCACATAATCTGCCGCTGCAATAATTCGCATATCAAGCTCAACCATCACTACCGTGTTACCGGAATCCACTAAGGTCTGAAGATGAGACATCAAGCGGTCTGCATCAGAGCAATGTAAACCTGTAGTGGGCTCATCCAGTACATAGAGAGTGTCGCCCCGTTGAGACCTCTGCAATTCAGAGGCAAGTTTGACTCGTTGAGCCTCACCACCAGATAACTCTGTAGCAGGCTGCCCCAAACGCAGATAACCCAATCCAACATCACTCAGCGCAGTCAATGAACGCATAATATCGAACTCTCCCTCGAAAAAGTCCAAGGCTTCGTCCACACTCAACTCCAAAACTTCTGACACGTTCTTCCCTCGCCACAAAATTTCCAAAGTGCTCGACTGATAACGAGTGCCGTGGCAATCAGGGCATTTTGTATAGACCGATGGCAAGAAAAGCAGCTCAACCATCACGGATCCTTCTCCCTCGCATGTGGGGCATCTGCCGCCAGCGACGTTGAATGAGAATCTGCCCGGTTTATAGCGGCGACGCTTGGCTTCTACGGTTTCCGCAAAACGACGTCGTACATGATCGAAAAGTCCGGTGTAGGTGGCAATATTGGAGCGAGGGGTTCGTCCAATAGGCTTCTGATCGATTGCAACAACGCGGCGGATACCGCTGAAATCTCCCTCAATGTTTCCGCTGACTGCGGCAGTCTGCTCGGCGCTTAAGAGATCATCTGCCTCTAAGGGGGGTTCATTTCCTGTCATATTCTTACCCAGACGGTTTCCTACTAGTTGAGGCAAAGCCTGGCTCACCAAAGTGGACTTACCGGAACCTGAGACGCCGGTGACCGCAGTAAGAACCCCGAGGGGGATCTCTATATCCACATTATGGAGGTTATTTCGGGTAACTCTCGAAAGTTTCATCCACTGACTGGGCTTTCGAGGAGTATGTTTTGGCAGCCCAGCGCCACCAAAAAGATAGCCTCGGGTGGCAGAATCCGCGACATGAGCCAAGCCCTCTACCTGGCCACTGTAGAGAACCCTGCCGCCCCGTTCACCTGCTCCTGGTCCCACGTCTACAATCCAGTCAGCATGTTGCATTACTTCAATAGAATGCTCCACAACAAAAAGACTGTTTCCCCGCGCTTTGAGACCATCAAGCACACCGAGAAGCGCATGAATATCTTGAGGATGTAGACCTGCAGAAGGCTCATCTAATACATAGACCACACCGAAAAGTTCAGATGATAACTGAGTAGCTAGGCGCAAACGCTGTAATTCACCACCGGAAAGAGTGGGGGTCATTCGATCGAGCGAAAGGTAGCCTAGCCCAAGGTCTATGATGGGGCGTAAACGCTCAATGAGTCCTGCTCCTAGACGAGCAGTAGTGGCAAGTTTCTTAGAAGCATGTTCAACTTCTTCTTCCAATAAGCTGACTAACTCGTGCAGAGGTAGCTGAGAGAAATCAGCAATATCTACTCCTGCAAAAGTTACTGAGAGCGCCTCCGGCTTGATGCGTTTGCCGTTACAGTCTGGGCAGGGGATGGATGCAAGAAACTGTGCAACTTTGCGTTTCATGGAGGCACTCTTAGTGTTGGCAAAAGTATCAAGCACATAGCGTTTTGCGCCCACATAGGTGCCGCTGTAAGAAGGCTCAGCGCCTGCTTTTTTGGCTGCTTGAGCTTCGGCAAGCGTCATCCGAGAGTACACCGGCACATGTGGTGTTTCTTCGGTGTAAAGAATCCAGTCGCGGTCTTTCTTCGGAAGATCTTTCCAAGGGACGTCCACATCGTAGCCCAGTGCCACTAAGACGTCTCGAAGCTGATGACCGTGCCAGGCGGTGGGCCAAGAAGCTATCGCTCGCTCACGGATGGTCTTGGTGGGATCGGGGACCATCTGGTTTTCTTCAACTTCATAGACTCTGCCAATCCCATGGCATTGAGGGCATGCACCTTGGGGTGTATTGGCGGAGAAATCCTCGGCGTAGAGCATACTCTGGTGCTCAGGATACTGACCTGCGCGTGAATACAACATGCGAACCAGACTTGAGATGGTGGTGATGCTACCAACGGTTGAACGTGAATTTTGGCCGCCTCGCTGTTGCTGCAAGGCAACAGCGGGGGGCATCCCTGTAATGGAATCGACCTCGGGTACTCCGGCTTGATCGATAAGACGACGGGCGTAGGGCGCCACTGACTCGAGATAACGCCGCTGTGATTCTGCATAAAGGGTTCCAAAAGCGAGGGAAGATTTTCCCGATCCTGAAACGCCGGTAAAGACGACGAGAGCATCTCGAGGTATAGAAAGATCAACGTTTTGCAGGTTGTTCTGGCGTGCTCCCAATACTCGAACATCTGGTTGAATGTGATTTTCTTTGTCTGTGATGCGTTCGTTTAAATAGCTCATAGATAAATCTGACCAATCGCTTCTGTGTAAGGCGCAGACAGCCTCAAAATCCTTGTAGTCTCTTGTCGCTTGCAAGTTTACTGTCTGTTTCGTCGATGTATGACGACGATTTTTTTTATTCTCTATCTAACGAGCGGGTCAAGACTTTGGATAGTCAACCCTACGCTAAGCTTACTTAGTGACTAAGAATCCCTTGAAATCGAAAAATGCTCGCTTTTCTAAGGGGTTATTCTCATCCAGAGCTTAGCCTCAGTACCCGATAACATTCCCCGAGAAGAAAGCAGTGAGAACGAATATGACTGATAAAAATCGTGCAGTAGTATTTCACGGCGTCAAAGATATGCGAGTGGATACTCTTGATTTCCCCAAGCTTGAAATGCCCGACGGTAAAAAAGCACCCCATGGCGTTATCGTAAAGCTTATTGCCACGAACATCTGTGGTAGCGATTTGCACATCTACCGTGGCTCATTCCCTGTGCCCGAGGGCATGGTCATGGGACACGAAATGACTGGTGAAGTCGTAGAAATCGGTTCAGATGTTCAGTTCCTCAAACCTGGTGACATCGTTTCTGTACCCTTCAACGTAGCCTGTGGTCGTTGCCGCAACTGCCGCAACGGACGCACTGAGGTGTGCGAAACTACCAACCCCGAGGTTTCATGTGCCGCATATGGCTTCAACCTCGGTGGTTTCGCAGGTGGTCAAGCAGAGTACATGTTTGTGCCTTACGCTGACTTCCAGCTTCTTCGTTTTCCTGACAAAGATCAGGCAATGGAGAAAATTCTAGACCTCGCAGTGCTTTCAGATATTTTGCCCACTGCTTACCATGGTCTGGTCGAAGCCGGTGTTAAGCCGGGTTCAACTGTTTACATTGCAGGTGCTGGGCCGGTCGGTCGCTGTGGTGCCGCTGCTGCTCGCCTCATGGGCGCATCCTGCATCATCGTGGGCGATTACTATGAGGATCGTCTGGAACTGGTTCGCCGTAATGGTTGTGAAACCATCAACCTTTCTGAGATTGACTCAATCAATGATGTCATTGAAGCTATCCTTGGCACCCCCTATGTTGACTGCGCAGTTGACTATGTAGGCAACGAAGCACACGGCCTGGGTGAAGAGGCTGAGAAGACAAAATCGTCTTACGCTATCAATCAGGTTCTGGATGCAACCCGCCCCGGCGGAGCAACCGGCATCATTGGTGTTTACGGTGCTAACCCCATCTCCCCTGTTCCTGCAGAGCGTGAGGGTATTTACTCTCTCAACTTCGGTGATGCTTGGATTAAATCGCCTCGTATCGCCGGTGGACAGGCACCCATTATGCATTACAACCACGATTTGATGATGTCAATCCTATGGGATCGCATGCCTTATCTTTCAGATATGCTCAACATCAAGGTCATCAGCCTGGATGAGGCACCTCAGGCATACGCGGACTTCGATAAGGGGTCATCATTGAAGTATGTCATTGACCCTCACGGTAGTATTCCTGCCGCTCAGTAATTCTATTCTGAGAAAAGGATGAAGAGGGGAGGGGATTGGTGGTGACCAATTCCCTCCCTTTTCCTTGTTAATAGGAAGCTTGACGTGCATTAAGTACTTCTGCATAGGCATGCATTCTAACTAGCCGGAAATATTATCCAAGTGCTCTCTGTTGTACTTTCAGCCAGAAAACACATCAACTGAAAGACAAAAATGCCGACCCTTTTTGAACCCGCCACCGCCGGCGCCCTTGAACTGAACAACCGCATCACTATGGCACCCTTGACCCGTTCCCGTGCTGGTCAAGACGGCGTTCCTAGCGATATGCACGTGGAATACTACAAGCAACGCGCGAATAACGGTCTGATTGTCACTGAAGGTACATTCTTCGAAGACATCAACCGCGCATTTTTAGGTCAGCCGGGGATCGCCACCGCCGAACAACAAGAAGGCTGGCGTAAGGTTGCTCAGGCTGTTCATGAACAGGGTAGCAACATTGTGATGCAAATTATGCATGGAGGCCGCCTTACTCTACCTTCTATCAATGGATTTGACCAAGGAGAGTCATCGAGCGCCATTGCCCCCGGGGTCACTTTGCACGGTGATGGAGAGTCCCGAGAAGAGGTGCCCACTCCCGTTGCTCTCGATGCCGAGGGCATTGAAAGGGTTATCCAGAAATTTACTGAAGGCGCTCGGCGGGCCATTGATGCAGGTATGGATGGTGTAGAAGTGCACGGTGCTAACGGTTATCTTCTTCATCAGTTCCTCGCCCCTAGTTCTAACGACCGTACAGATGAGTATGGTGGTAGCCCTGAGAATCGCGCTCGTTTAGCCATTGAGGTGATTCGCTCTATCGCAGATGAAATTGGAGCTGATCGTCTCGGTCTACGCATTTCGCCCATGCATAATATCCAAGGTTGCCTGGAAGAAGATGAGGATGATGTTCGTGCTACTTATAAAGCATTGTTGGACGGTATTGCTGACCTGAATATCGCTTATCTCTCTATTTTGTATCATGATGCAGAAAGCGACTTGGTTGCTTATTTGCGAGAATCCTTTGGTGGCTTCACAATCCTCAATACCGGTTTTGGCGTGGTGACAGAGTTGGAAGAGGCTCGTCATATCGTGGAGGATGACTTGGCTGATGCGGTGGCGGTGGGCCGTGAGATAATTGCTAATCCTGATTTGTCCTATCGGTGGAAGAATAATCTAGCGTTGAATTCAATTGATTCCGATACTTTTTATACACCCGGTCCTCACGGTTACATCGATTACCCCGCGGCGGAACAAAAATAGTTATCTCGGAAGGTGGAAAGCTCGTTTATTTCTTCCTGCGGTTTGAGCTCAGAGGCAATCCAGCTAAGTCTGCGGATACCAGAATGCTACACAGAAGTTTCTCTTCTTAGCACTGGTTTACTAAGCACCGAATAAAAGATCAAGGCGGGGATTAGAACTTAAGTTCTAATCCCCGCCCTATATCATAGAAGGCTAAGACTGCGAAATCTCTATTTACAGGAAATCAGCAGAGCACTAGAGTCTGGAATCTCCCGCAGGCAAAATAAAGTGAATCTTACCGGTGAAACTTGATGTTAGCTAGCCAATAGTTGTATTAAAGAGTAGCCCCAATGCGTAGGTCACCAACGCCGCTCCGAGACCAATGGCAATTTGGCGCAGTCCGCGCTTCAGCGGCGATGCGCCCGATAGCAAGCCCACCACACCACCGGTAACGCCTAGAGCGATAGACACCAACACCAGCGATAGCTCTACACCCAACAAGCCTGAGGCACCAAAGATATAGGGCAAAATCGGAATCAGTGCGCCGGATGCAAAGAAGCAGAAGGACGCCGCCGCCGCGCCAATATCGGTACCCAACGCGGCGTTGTTGCGTTCGTCGTCGGGGTCCTCTGCTGGATCCTTGAAAGAAAGCGAAGGGTCGCAGTCACAATCCAAGTGACCGAAGCGTTCTAGCGCCCGATGATGTGCCGCTTCTTCACTCATACCGCGAGCCTTGTAAATGAGTTCCAGCTCGTTTTGATTAATATCGAGCTGATGGGCGACGTCCAGAGTCACCTGGGTGGGGGAGGATGCATCCAAGAGTTCGCGTTGAGACCTTACCGACACAAACTCTCCGGCAGCCATAGAGAGCGCGCCCGCCAGCAAACCTGCGATACCAGAAAGCAAAATCATCTGAGAACTCGCACCGGATGCCCCAATACCCATAATCAGCGCGACGTTTGAAACCAAGCCATCATTGGCACCAAATACTGCAGCACGAAAATTTCCCGAAAGCTTTTCGCGGCCAGAAGTAGAAAGCGCGCGAATAATTTCTTCGTGGATAGCTTCATCGGCCGCCATGGCATCGGTGGCATCGGGGTCTTCGGCGTAAGGGGAACGCCCCTCGGCACGCTGCGCTAAAGCCAGCACAAAGACCGAACCAAAATGCTTAGCCAAGAATTCCAGAGTGCGAGCAGAGACCGACGGCGTCGGTTCCGGCGTAGCGTGTGCACCCAATAGGTTGCGCCAATGCTGTTGGTGCCGTTCTTCTGCCTGTGCGACTTCGCGTAAAATTTCGGCGTCTCGACCCGTCGAACGCTCGGCAAGAGCCGAATAAATGCGCGCTTCGGAGATTTCCTCTGCCAAATAGCGGCGCCAGCGGCGAATCTGTTGGGATGTGGGGTCAGGGGAGCCAACGTGTCTGCTGGAGGCGGTAACTGATGCTGAAAGTTCGTTTCGGTCCATGATGAGCCTTAGGGTCAGACCGAAATCACGTAAAAATGAGACTTCGGCCGTTGCTTGCAATATAGCGCGATGGTTTAAGGACATCACGGTATATATTTCGGGCCGAAGGTCTCGTTCGCCTGAATTCTGAGAGCCAGAAACTACAGGTGGTTTACCGGGCGCATTCTCTGCAACCAGTATGTCGATAAACCGCTTGGATTAGAGGAGATCCACAACGAATCACATCTAACCTGTGGGAACTACTCCCCTTCGCTGGCATAAGCATAGCGAAAAATAACCTCTCACTGGAACCCAATGTGACTCAAATGAAACCTAAAAAAGACCGGCTTGGAAACCCAACAGGGATTCAAAGCCGGTCTTCAGCTGCCAACATAAGTTAGTTAGCTTGAGCGAAGCGGTAAACAAAAGCCGCCATAGCGCCACGTGAAATAGGTTCCAGCGGCCGGTATGTGCCGTCGCTCCAACCCGTGGTTATTTCCTCTTTGGCTAGCCAAGATACTTCTTTATAGAAGCTACTGCCGCGAGGGTAATCGGTGAAGGGGCTGCGCGCACTCGGTGTATAGGCAGGGGATCCAGCCATACGGTAGAGGAAAGCTGCCATAGCCTCACGGGAAATAGAATCATTGGGTCGGAAGGTGCCGTCGCCCCATCCTGTTGTAATTCCCTTGCTGGCTAGCCAAGAGACTTCTTTGTAGAAAGGATCACCGGGACGAATATCCTTGAACGGTGAGCGAACCGGAGGCGCATAGGTGGGTGAGCCCGCTAGACGGTAGAGATAAGCTGCCATAGCCGCACGAGAAATACCTTCCTCTGCGCGATAGGTTCCATCAGCCCAGCCGGTAGTTACACCCATGTTGCGAGCCCAGCTAATTTCTTTGCGGAAAGGATGGTTCGCGGCGACGTCGCTAAAAGGAAGCGTGACGTGCGTGGGGGTAACTGCCTGAACAGCTCGTTCCGCGTTGACAAATTTATAGTCACCCACGTAGCTCCCAGTCCCTTGCAAAATGGAACGGATAGTTTCGACCGGAAGGTCAGGATTGCGCTCCTTCATCAAAGCAATGACGCCTGCAATGTGAGGTGCCGCCATAGAGGTGCCGTTGAGCGGACCGTAGCTTGGATTGCCCGGTCCCTGAGTGCCGTCGGTGATAGTGGACCATATATCAGTACCCGATGCACCGCCAGGTGCCAAAATATCAAGGGGCCAGCCCCAATTGGAGTAACCAGTCATGGTTTGCCAGCCGTTACCTGCGGTGGCACCTACAACGATTGCACCCCAGCAGTTGGCGGGGGCGTACTTCCCGGCGTCGTCCCCGTTATTACCGGCTGCCACCACCACGGGAACGTTGCGTTCATGAGCTGCCCAAATGGCGTCTTCAAACACCTTGGGGCAGGTATTGGCAGGGAAAGCCGCAGAAATATTCACGACGTCGGCGGGTGTGGGATTGAGTGGCGCACCGGGAACGTAAATACCCGCTGACCATGCGACACCGGCTGCCATATCTGATACGTAGCTATCACCACCAGCACCCAAAATACGGGCATGCTGAACAGATGCGCGCGGTGCAACGCCTGCTACGCCCAAGCGATTGTAGGCTGATCCAGCGGCGATGCCAGCCACGTGCATGCCGTGCCACATCGAGTTTCGACCGTTTGACCAGTCACCCTGATCTTGCGGGTTAGAGTCCCATCCGTTTCCGTCGCGAGAAAACTCTGAGCTGGTGAAGTCATAACCGGGTAGTGTGCGGGCGTCCAACTCGGGGTGTGTGGAATATCCTTCGTCGGCGACGCCGATGACCACGCCGTCGCCCACGTTAGTTTCCCAAGCTTGAGGAGCGTTAATGGCGCGCATGTTCCACTGCAGATACCACAGGGGGTCAGTGGGAGTGACAGGAGCATATCCGGCGTCAGTGTTCTTGACGCGCAAATCTGCCTCAGCGTATTCCACGCTGGGATTGGCGTTCAGGGTCTTGACTACCTCTGTTTGCTCGCTGGGGGAGAGCTCCGCAGTAGATTTCACGACATCGGCTGAAGCGACGGTCTGGCTTACTACTTCGGTGGTGGAGTCATCCAGTGCCGATTTCTTTGCGGTGGACTCTAGAACTTTCGCTTTGGTGTCTTCGGCGGTGCCCTCTTTGAATTTAACGATCACCTGATCGGTATCTTCTTCAACGGTGGGAGCGTTTTTCACGCTGGCTTCTGCGTGAGTGCCTGCGGTAAGCGATGGGTCACCTTGAGAGTGAGGTGCGGAAGTGTCCGCGCCTTTGGGGGCCGCTATTGCAGGGGAGGTTAATCCTAAAGTCAGCAGGACAGTAAGAGACGATGCGAATACGATTTTGGGAGTGCGATGTGAAATTTTCAAGGGGGGAGGGCTTTCGGGGGAGTCGAAGCTGATGGGTACCGATTCAGGTTACCCCAAATCGAGGTTTTATTAGGTGGTTTAGGGGACAAAAAATAATCTGCCCCGGGGAATCGGGGCAGATTGAGAAAATAGGATGGGTATAAGCGACGACGCTTACTTGATGTCACCCTTTGAATTTTCAAGATGCGCACGTACAAACCACTGGAACTTTTCAAGCTCGGCAGTCTGTCCAATGAGCAAATCCTCGGTTACGGGGTCGAGTTCTCCCGCTTTTGCAATAGCGGCGCGGTGATCCTCAATGACGCCGTCGTAAACCTTGTTGATAGCTTCTAGATGTACGGTGGTGTCTGCGCGGCCTACCGAGTAGTCTTCCCAGGAGCGTTTAGCTACTAAATCGCCGGGAGTGCCCACCGGGGATACGCCCAGGGTTGCCATGCGTTCTGCGACTTCATCGGCAAAGCCGCGGACTAGCTCAATCTGAGGGTCAAGCATTTCGTGTACCCCGATGAAAGAGGGACCGACGACGTTCCAATGAGCATGCTTCAGGGTGAGCTGAAGGTCATTGAGCGCGTGCAGGCGCATTTGAAGCAGTTCACCTACTTGATGACCGGTCGCTTCAGTAAGTCCAGGAACGGTATAAGGTGCATTGGTTGCAGGCATGTTCAATCCTTTTCTGAGCTCGGAAATTATTACACATACGCAGTAATATCTTGGAACCTGCGTTCACTTACTATTTTAGTAAGCGCACCCCCAAAGTCAAGATTATTTTGAATTATTCATATTAAGGATTTTGGCTAGTGTGAGCTCTTCATGTTGCATTCGAGCATGCCCTAAATCTTCCGGTACGGGCACTTCACCGGGAACCACAATGACCTTCATGCCTGCTGCTAGTGCGCTTTGCACGCCGGAGGGGGAATCCTCAACAGCTACACACTGGGTTGGATCAACGCCGAGCTTCTTGGCTCCCAATAAGTATGGTTCGGGGTTAGGTTTCGGGTGAGTCGTTTGTTGGTCGCCAATCAAAGCGGTGAAATAACCGGGCGCGAGTTCGGACGTGCGCTGGGCAACCGCCGTCGTCGCGTTGGTGACAATACCCATGGGAATTCCTGCCTGATGAATCTCATCGAGTAGCGGGCGAATGCCAGGGAGGAAATCGTAAGAGCTTCGTGAAAATTCCTCCATCATGTAGGTGATGAGTTTCTTCTCAATCTCAGGCAGGGGCAAATCCACTCCTACCTTTTGGAGCTGTTCAAGAGTCTTGCGAATCGAATAACCCAACACCGCCAGGGTGTCTTCAGAAGTCCACGTGGCATTGTGCTCAGCTGCAATGCGCTGCTTGGCTGCTTCCCAGAGGGGTTCGGTGTCCACTAGGGTGCCGTCGTGGTCAAAGAGAATAGCTGCAGGGTAGTTCGATGTGCTCTCATTTTTACTCATAATTCCAGCCTATCCTGAACTGAATCTTTAGGGGGCAATGACCTACTATTACAGTGTGGATAACCAGTCATCTGAACAGATTTTGCACCGTCCATCGTCCGCTTTTCAGCGTCTGATGCTCTGGGCCGCAGTACCCGGCGCCTTGCTGTGCGCCCTGTGGATTACTGCCGGACGAGCTTTGTTTGGCGCCGGCGGTTCGCTGGTGGGTATTTTTGCCATCAGCTTTGGTCCGGCGCTTTTGGTTATCTTGGGGGTTGCTGCATGGTGGATGTGGCACGATGCCAAGCGGTACGAAGGATCGGCGGGGACGACGTCGACGTTAGCAGTTCTGCAACTGGTGACCTGGGCAATTGCTTTCATTTTTGGAATGCTCTGCCCAGACGTGGTGGATGGTAAGACCGTTTCTGCGGCGTCGAAAATTTTGGGTGAAGACTTTATCGGACTCTCTGCAGGGTTTGGCAATACTTCAGGGATCTTGACGTTCGTGGCAGCATTCTCTGTATTTTTTGTGGCATGGGGTGAAAACCGGCGTTCGCGCAAACGTGCCGCCGGAGTGAGCGAAGAAGATGAAGAGCTCATTGCCCGTCAGTACAGCGAGTATGAATTTTTGGATGAGATGGAATAAACCTTGCAAAGGTTGAGTTTTCATGGCCTCAAAAGCAAATTTCATACACCCTTGGGGAAATGAAATTTTCCTTTGAGGTGTATTTCTGACGGTGCTTCTTTGGGTTGGTATGGTGCATGGCCTGGTGGACCCCTCGCTTTATCCCGCGAGTGGGCCATTTCTCGTGAATATTCTCAAGCAAAATTATTGTAATTTATTCTGTGGAAAACTCTTGTCTTAACAACTTGAGCGGAGTAGACTCAAGTTAATAGATAAATAGAAACGCAGGGGTTGGGTCTAAATCCCGTATTTCTCAGTCTTTAACAGAGAAAACTTCAACTCGAAAGGAAGACTTTCATGGAACAAAAATTCACCACTAAATCACAAGAAATCATTAGTAGCGCGAACATGAACGCGCAAACCGCCGGGAACCCCAGCATCGAACCTGCCCACTTACTCAAAGCGCTCATGGATCAGCGCGACGGCGTGGCTGTAGCTGTACTCAAAGCTGCAGGAGTGGACATCGACGCCGTCTCCGTTGCTGCCTCCAATGAAATCGCCAAGCTGCCCAAGAGCAGTGGCTCATCGGTAGCGCAAGCACAATTCAGCCGCAACGCACTGCGTGCAATTCAAACCGCTCAAACCAAAGCAGAGCAATTCGGGGATACTTTCATCTCCACCGAAATGATTTTGCTCGGGCTTGCATCAAACGACGACGCTACAGCGAAAGCTCTGGCGGATAACGGCGCTAGCGCCGACGTCATCGCTCAGACCATTCCGCAGGTAAGAGGAGATCGCACCGTGGACACCCCAGACCCCGAAGGCACTTTCCAAGCGCTTGAAAAATTTGGTACCGATCTCACCAAGATTGCTCGCGAGGGCAAACTAGACCCTGTGATTGGTCGTGACTCAGAAATCCGTCGCGTCGTGCAGGTACTTTCTCGCCGTACCAAGAACAACCCCGTTCTTATCGGTGAACCAGGTGTAGGTAAGACCGCTGTGGTAGAAGGTCTTGCTCAGCGCATGGTCTCAGGCGATGTTCCCGAGTCTCTGCGCGGTAAAACCCTCATCTCTTTGGACCTCGGTTCGATGGTTGCCGGTGCAAAATACCGCGGTGAGTTCGAAGAGCGTCTCAAAGCTGTTTTGGATGAAATCAAGAAGTCCGAAGGCCAAATTATTACCTTCATTGACGAGATTCATACCGTCGTCGGTGCTGGCGCTTCCGAAGGTTCGATGGATGCGGGAAACATGCTCAAGCCCATGCTGGCGCGCGGTGAGTTGCGTTTGATTGGCGCTACCACCCTCAACGAATACCGTGAAAATATTGAGAAAGACGCCGCTCTAGAACGCCGTTTCCAGCAGGTCTACGTGGGTGAACCCAGTGTGGAAGACACCATCGGTATTCTACGTGGACTCAAAGAACGCTACGAAGCGCACCACAAAGTAGCCATTGCAGACTCGGCTTTGGTCGCTGCGGCAACGCTGTCCCACCGCTACATTCCCTCGCGTCAACTTCCCGATAAGGCAATCGACCTCATCGACGAAGCTGCTTCGCGCCTACGCATGGAAATCGACTCGGCACCCGAAGAAATTGACATGCTCCGGCGCCAAGTAGACCGCTTGACCATGGAAGAACTGGCACTTCAGAACGAAACCGACCCAGCCTCAGTAGAGCGCCTGGAACACCTTCGTGCTGAAATGGCAGACAAACGAGAAGAACTCGACTCTCTCAACGCACGTTGGGAAGCCGAAAAAGCAGGACTCAACCGAGTCGGCGACATCAAGAACAAAATTGATGAACTGCGCTCTCAGGCAGAGGTTGCTCAGCGCGAAGGTAATCTCGGTGAAGCCTCACGAATTCTTTACGGTGAAATTCCTGCCCTTGAAGGCGAACTGCATGCAGCGCAGCAAGCTGAAGAAGAGCACACCGAAAAAGAATCGATGGTTTCTGAAGAAGTAACCGCCGATGACATTGCCGAGGTTATCTCCGCTTGGACGGGCATTCCCGCCGGCAAGATGCTACAGGGCGAATCGGAGAAACTGCTGAACATGGAAGACGAGCTGGGCAAGCGACTCATCGGACAGAAGCAGGCGGTCACCGCCGTAGCCGATGCCGTGCGTCGTTCACGCGCAGGCATTTCTGACCCCGACCGTCCGATTGGTTCCTTCCTCTTCCTTGGCCCAACCGGCGTCGGCAAAACCGAACTCGCCAAATCACTCGCCGAATTCCAATTCGACGATGAAAAAGCACTGATTCGTATCGACATGAGCGAATTTGCTGAAAAGCACAGTGTCTCACGTCTGGTGGGTGCCCCTCCCGGATACGTTGGTTACGATCAGGGCGGTCAGCTCACCGAAGCGGTCCGCCGTCGTCCCTACTCCGTAGTGCTGTTGGATGAGGTGGAAAAGGCTCACCCGGACGTCTTTGACATCCTCTTGCAGGTACTCGATGATGGCCGCCTTACCGACGGTCAGGGGCGTACCGTAGACTTCCGCAACGTCATCCTGATTCTTACCTCTAACCTGGGATCACAGTTCCTGGTTGATCAGAACATGGAAGAAGACGCCAAGAAGCAGGCGGTTATGAACGTAGTCAACGCTTCGTTCAAGCCCGAGTTCCTCAACCGTTTGGACAACATCATCATGTTCGATCCTCTTTCGGCTCAGGATCTCTCTAAGATTGTGGACATTCAGATTGACGCGATGGCACAGCGCCTGGGCGCCCGCCGCATCAATTTGAACGTTACAGATGCCGCTAGCGAATGGCTCGGACTTGCTGGCTACGACCCCGCCTTCGGTGCTCGTCCGTTGCGCCGTCTGGTGCAAACCGAAGTGGGCGACCGTCTGGCACGAGGAATCCTCTCCGGCGCCATCCACGATGGCGATACCGTAAAGGTAGATGTGAACCCCGATGTTGCTATCGATGGGCTGATGGTGACGGCTGAGTAATGTTGCTTGGCTGAGCTATGTGATATTTCGCTCTAGCTAGGTCGCGGCTTCGTCAGGGACAAACGCTTGAGCTCAAACATTAAGAGGAGGACGCCACCCGGTCGGCTCTTACGGAACTTGTAGTCCGAGGGAGCTGAGGGGGGGCGTCCTCCTCTTATAACTCGCCTGCGCATTTATCCCTGCACTCCACCACGAGATGAGCTGGGGCGCGTAACACTGCTAGGCTCAGCTTTTTACTCAATCCAAGCAGATTACTGCTGCCTCAACCATTGTTCGAGGGTGGGTTCGAGGATGATGGCGTCGACCGGTGCGTAGAGAGATCCATCGGCAAGCGCCGGCAGGACGGCGTCCACGGTGGTGACCTTGCGGGAATCGTTCGTAGCTGCGAGATAGCGCTCGGTCAGCTCAGGCAAGGTGAGGCGTTCGCCGCCTGCAACGGTGATGAGCCCTTCCCCGTGTTTACCTTCCGCGGCTTCTACCAAGAAATCTGCGACGGCGCCCATAGGGGCTGGCTGGATAGCCCAGTTCTGTGCCTTCACCTCATCATCGGAAACTTCGGAGCCAGCGGGATTGAGCACAAACTCAAACCACTGCACCGAGCGAACCACGACAGATTCGAGCTCCGCCTTCTGAACGAGCTGTTCCTGCTCGAAGCGTGCCTTGTAGAAGGGGAATTCCTGGAGCTGGGGCTTTTCTACGCCGTTAATGGAAAGCATCACGAGGCGGTGAACGCCAGCTTTTTCTGCGGCGTCGATAAGGTTTTTAGCGCCGTCGAGGATAGGGGTAATCGGATCGTCAGAAGCAGGATCGCCCACCTGAGAAGCATCAATCACAGCGTCAACGCCGTCGAGCTGCTCCAGAATGCCCTCGCCAGCGAGCAAATCTACGCCTTCGGAGCGGCAAATCTTGACGACATCATGACCTGCTGCTTCAGCTTTTTCAACAATAACTTTTCCCATAGCGCCGGTGGCGCCAGCAACTGCAATCTTTAACATTCCTTTATTCTATGCCTGCTGATGTTTGCCTTGCTATGACTTGTAATAATAGAGGGGTGAACTTTGAATCATCCTCCCGCGCGTCTTCGTATGTTTCTGATGCGGAAAGTATTGCCCGCCCCGATATTGCGATGGCGCACCGTTCGGCAATTCGCTCGATTGAGCGGGTGGTCAGTGAAACGGCGACACCTCACGATCCAGTTTTTGCTCGTGAGGGTATCGCGGCAATGTTGGATGCCGGGGGAGTGTTGGTACTCACCGGTGCGGGAGTATCGACCGGTTCGGGAATTCCCGACTACCGCGGTCCCAACGGTTCGCTCAAGAAACACCGCCCCATGACCTATCAGGAATTTAGATACGACGACGGCGCTCGCCAGCGCTACTGGGCACGCTCGTTCGTGGGCTGGCGGCACATGCGCCGCGCCGAACCTAACGCAGCTCACTACCTACTGGCTAAATTTGAAGAGCGAGGCGCGCTAGCCGGTCTCGTGACTCAAAACGTGGATGGTTTGCACCAACGGGCAGGGTCAAAAAATATCGTGGCGATCCACGGTGATCTTGACCGGGTGATTTGCCTGATGTGCAGGCACCTAGAAAACCGCGCTCATATGGACACCCGCATCGACGCCATCAACCCCGGCTACCTTGCGCGGTTAGAAGGTGAAGAGCTGCAGGTTAACCCCGACGGCGACGTCGAACTTTCAGACACCTTCATTCGCGATTTTAAAATGGCAGGGTGCGAGAACTGCGGTTCCACCCGCTTGAAACCTGATGTGGTGTATTTCGGCGAAAACGTGCCCGCCGAACGCAAGGCTGCAGTCGCAGAGATGAAAGCTGACTCGAAATCCCTGCTCATTGTGGGTAGTTCGGTAGCGGTGATGAGCGGGTACAAGCTCGTGCTAGACGCGCAGAAGCAGGGCAAACCCATCGGCGTCATGAATGGTGGCCCCGGACGCGCGGACACCCGTGCAGATTACCTCTGGCGCACTGAAGTAGCAGCAGGGCTAGCTCAACTGATCTAGCTCCGAACAAAAAGCCGTTCACCGAAAAATGGTGAACGGCTTTTTTCTGAGCTCTACTCTTTGAATTCTGCTCTCTAAACCCGGAACTTTTAACGGTCAGGGGACGAAAGGTTGTAGCTAATTTCGAAAGCATCGAGCCGCTCTAGCTCATGTGAAAGAGCCTCGGACGAGAAGGAGCCAATTTCGCGTGCATCCAGCAAAGCCGCAGCTTCTTTCTGCACCAGTTCAGGGTCTTCACCCTTAGTCTTGACTCAGCTCACCACTGCGCTGAGAGTACTGCCCTGAATAACCAGCGAAAGAAGCGCCACGAGAAAGGCGATAAAAATCAGTAAGGAACGCTGCGGAGTTCCTTCGGGAAGGGTGTGCACCGTAGCCAGGGTAAACGCACCGCGCATACCTGCCCGCACCAAAATAACCGAGTGCTGCCACGTCAGCGGGCGCTCCATCTCGTAGCGAACCGTGGTTCCTACCCGTCGAATGCGCTTAATCATGTTTTCCTGCTTGCGGAAAAGACGCTGCTGAGAGCGTTCAGACACCGACTCAAAATCTTGCGGCTGAGGGTTCTTCCGACAGCAATGCTTTCTCTGGGGTACCTCTCAAAACGAGCAGGATAGGCGCGGTAACCCGAACCCGGTTTTCGAGGGAAGCAACCACGGCGATAACCGCCAGAGCGAGAACGATAGAAATAATAACGATCATAGGCAGAAAAACCTTCAAGCGCTGGAGAACAGCTAATCCTTAGGGTACTGCCCTCACTCGAACAGAGGGGGGCAACGGCACGGGTTGAGATAGCTCCAGGTCTGCGAGATACCAGAAAGATGAATGAGATACCGCCTCGAAACGGTACCTGATGAACTTTTCTAGTATCTCGACGTCGACTCCTTACAACATATTTTAAACGCTTAAGTTAGCCCTACATCCAGCACAGCTTAAACATAGCTACAGGTACGAATCTATAAATAACGCAAATTCCCCATGATTCGAAAGACCTGAAAATGTACCTCACTCTGGCATTCGCCGCACTTGACCTAGCCGCCATCCTCGCTCTCTGCGCCATGTACGTTCGCCGCCATCGCCGTCGCGACCTGGTGGTTTCATACCTGGTGATTAACGTGGGCGTCTTTGCCGTGACGGTCGCGCTCGCCAACGCCGACGCCACCAGCGCAGGCATGGGAATGGGGCTTTTCGGTGTGCTTTCGATTATCAGGCTCCGTTCCACCGAGCTGGACCAGCGCGAGGTAGCCTACTTCTTCGCCGCACTCGCCCTAGGTCTGCTTGCGGGAATCGGTCTTGAGCCTGTAGGCCTGGCTATAGCGCTGATGGCAGTGCTACTGATAGCGATGCTTGCCGTGGATTCGCCTCAAGTCATGGCAAACCTCCGCTCGCAAACCGTGACGGTCGACCGCGCCATCAGCGATGAAAATATCTTGCGCACTTACCTACAAGATCAGCTGGGGTACGTGATTGAAACCGTGAACATTCTAGAACTTGACCTTATCAACGATAAGACGGTAGCTGATATCCGATTCAACGCAGGTAAAGCAACTGTCCCTCATACTCCCGATCATCCCGAGCTCTACTCCGACCAGCATCCCCTCACCCCGAATACCGCCACTCTGACCTCCCCTGCCCAACATCGCTAAGGAGAAAACCATGAATGAAAACACCCTCAAACTTCAGCCCCTGACCTTCGCGAACCAACATGAAGCGGCGCCGGCGTCCATTGTTCCCTCCCACTGGCGCCCCATCAACCTCGAAGAACTCAATGCACAGGCTGCCATGCAAACTCGCGTAGACCGCAAATATATTGTGGATGCGAAGCTGGCTCAGAAGGTGCTGGCTACGCTCCCCGCACAGGCGGCGGTGCTTACGATGGATGGCAAACGCGATTTCGCCTATGACTCGGTGTACTTCGATAACCCGGCGCTACAAAGCTACCGGCTAGCAGCCCACGGGCGACGCAACCGCTTCAAAATCCGAACACGCACCTACTGCGATACCGGAGATACTTTTCTTGAAGTCAAGACCGAAGGCGCACGAGCTGTCACGGTCAAAGAACGAATTCCTTATCAGATAGCTGATCGCGCTCGTCTGAATACCGAAGGGCGCAGATACGTGAACGAAGCCCTGGGCGACATGCTTGAATGCCCGGTCACCGACTTTGAACCGGTACTGGCTACCAACTACCGCCGCACCACGGTGTTCCTGCCAGAGGCAGAAAACAATCCGGTGAACTCCCGAATGACCATTGACTGCGCTTTGACCTGGACGCCGCTAAGCGAACTGGCGCTCTCACCGGCAACACCTTTTGAAGTGGGTGAGCACTATGTGGCGGAGGGGATGGTGATTATCGAAACTAAATCTTCCTCCGCCCCCTCGGTAGCAGATAAACACCTGTGGCAGGCAGGAATTAGACCGACAAAAATCTCCAAATTCGCTACGGGAATGGCGGCTCTCAACGCCCAGCTCCCCGCTAACAAATGGCGGCGGACGATTCGTCGGAACATCCATTTGAGCCCCACCGAGAAAACCCGCAGCCTTCATTTTGCCGCCTAATCAGCGTCCCCAGATTTACTCCAACAACTCCAAGCGAAAGCAAAAACACCATGAAACTCAAGAATAAATTCTCTAAGTCAGCTCTTTCCCTCGCCTTTGTAGGAATCATCGGGCTCTCGGGCTGCGCCGCTCAAGAAACATCCAGCACATCCTCTACCACGAGCGTAAGCGCAAGCTCAGCAAGCTCCACTGCTTCGTCAAGTTCATCTGCTTCCTCTAGCTCAAGTAGCACGCTCTCCTATGACACCCATTTCAGCCAGGGCGATTTGAGCTGGGACGATTCTTCGGTCAAGACCATCGATCTCTCTAATCCTGAAGCGACCGATGGTGTGACGGTCAAGGACGGTGTCATCACCATTACCACCGCTGGTAACTATAAGCTCACCGGCACTCTTGAAGACGGGCAGATTGTAGTTTCTGCAGGCGATGAAGATATGGTTCGCTTGATTCTCGATAACGCGTCGATTACGAATTCTGACGGTTCAACAATCAATATTCAAAGCGCTAACGAAGTTCTGCTGTACTCCAATTCAGGAACAACCAACACTATTAGCGATGGTTCCGAGTACAGCTCAACGGGAGAGGACGACCCTGATGCAGCGATTTACTCTAAGTCAGATTTGACCTTGGCTGGCGAGGGAACACTCAACGTCACTGGCAACTACAATGATGGTATTACCTCCAAAGACGGCCTCGTTATTGCCTCAGGCACCGTTGATGTAACCGCTCAAAACAGCGGTATCAAGGGTAAAGACTATGTAGATATTCTCGATGGCACCGTGAAGGTTACCGCTACCGAAGGCGATGGCATCAAGGCCACTAATTCGGACGAAGAGGGGCGAGGCTGGACTCGTCTTCAGAGCGGTACCGTAGAAATTTCTGCCGGCGATGACGGTTTCAAGGCTGAAAAGGAACTTGAGATTGACGGCGGAACTCTAACCATCAGCCAGTCCAATGAAGGTATTGAAGCGCAGTACATTACTTTCGCCGGCGGTGAAATCACTGTGGCATCAGACGATGATGGTGTCAACGCCAGTGTGCCCGGTACTGATACTGACTCGACTTCAACCGATTCAAGTACTACCGATCAGCAGCAGGGACAGATGCCTTCAGGTGACATGGGTGGTGGCGGTGGCATGGACACCGTTGAAGACGCCAGCATTACTGTTACCGGCGGCACCATCAATGTGACTGCTGAAGGCGATGGCTTCGACTCTAACGGTACTGCCACCATGAGCGGAGGTACTCTGACTGTCAACGGTCCCTCACGAGGCGGCAATGGCGTCTTTGATACCGCCGGGGACTTTACTCTAACGGGCGGAACACTTCTGGCTGGTGGAACCTCGGATATGTTCGTGGCGCCCGCCGCGGACGACCAGGGATATATCAAATCAACCGATTTGAGCACTTCAGAAGGTGACACCGTGACCGTGGTGGATTCTTCAGGCAAGACCGTGGCAACCTACACGGTTACCGATAAGGGAACTGAACTTTTCTTCGCCTCTGCGGAAGGAATTACCTCGGGTGAAACTTATACCTTGCAGGTCAATGGTGAAGATGCTGGCACCGTTACGGCTCAGTAATTCACGAATGTATTGAATATTGGAATAACTAAGGTTCTTTACAACACATGCTGAAGTAACTACAAAAGATAAATTGGCACCGAAAAGTGTAGATTCTCTGCATTTTTCGGGGTCAGCCTCAAAAAAACTTCAGGTGAATTTTCGCCCAGCGGGATATCAATCTGCATATAACGCTAAAAACATGTACGCTTAAGAAAAGAAAACTGTAAGCATTCCGGTGGCTTAAGTGCGCCTGCACGGTAGCCAAATGCGGACCCGACGGATAAAGGGGGTCACGCCATGGGGCGCGGCCGTCAAAAGGCTAAAGCAACACGGCAGGCTCGGGAAATGAAGTACTACAGCCCCGAGACCGACTACACTGCGCTTGAACGTGAGCTCAGTAGTGCCAAAAAAAATTCATCAAGTGCAGCTCCGGCGTCAACCTATGACGACGAAGATGACTACTCAGCGTACGCAGACAAGTACACTGACGACTACGCCGATCGCCGCCGCTAACCGGGAAACCGGATAGTAGGCAATCAGCACATCACAAGACAGCCTCGGCAACGCGCCGGGGCTGTTTTGTTTAACAAAATTTAGCTCAGGTGCTTTTGCCGACGCCGCGCCGAACTGGGAGTGTTCCTCACTTGAGAGTAGGCTTCCGTGTTTCACAGGAGAGGCATAGGTTTGGCAAATCCTGCACATGGGAACGCACCACATGCTTAAACCATGACAAAGACCGAACAGCACCCCACTGAACCCCTTACCCAGCAACAACCAGCCACTGGCTCCACCGCCGTCGACCAAAACCGCGGTTTCTGGCAGAAAAAAACCACCCGCCGCACAGCCCTCTTCGGAGGAGTCGGCGCACTTGCCGCAGCAGGCCTGGGTGGTGGCTGGGCATACAACCGCTACCTCGCCGAACACACCGAAATCTCCGACGTCGCCGCCTACGAAGCCGCCGCAACGGCATCCTCAGGGAGCACCAAAGCTGCAACAACCGAGCTCACCAACGTCTCGGTGACAGACAGCGGACTTACCGCAGATAACGGTTCCATAGCCATCAACAAAATCGTCAACGGCTCAGGTAACGATACCGTCACCGCATTCTCCGCCGAAATCAAACTCGACGATGCCTCCCTTCTCAAATCGGCTTTCGCCAACAACGAATTCGGTTTGAACAT
>NZ_LXTU01000017.1:0-2002 GCF_001683935.1 Rothia sp. ND6WE1A
GCCGGTGATGTATTGATTACGGCGGAGAAAATTGCCGTGACCCGGCAGAACCCTTCCCGCCGCATCATCAAAAATCGGCGCGCAGATTTGCTAGCTGGTCGCTCACCTCATCTTGGCTTGCAACCGGTTGCCCAGAATCTCAGCGTTCAGGTACGAGCTGGTGAACACCTGGGAATCTTGGGGCCTAACGGCTCCGGTAAATCAACTTTTGCACTCACCCTTGCCGGGTTGCTCCTGCCGGTGGCGGGTGAACTGACAGCAAGTCCTGAACTGAGCCAGGGCGTAGATATGAAAGATCCAGCCCTGAGAAGCGATATAGCCTCATGGAAACCGGCGGATCTCGCCTCCCGTATTGGGCTGGTATTTCAGGAACCCGAACAGCAGTTCATCCGATCCACCGTACGGGAAGAACTAGAGTTTGGACCCCGTCATATTGCCCGTTCTCGTAGACAACCTGTGGATGAAACGCAGTTACACGTGCGCGTCGAAGAATTGCTAGAGCGGCTGCGGCTTAAACATGTGGAGAGCGCAAACCCTTTCACATTATCTGGCGGTGAAAAACGTCGGCTCTCGGTTGCCACGGCGTTGGCTAGTGCTCCACGCGTCCTGGTTCTTGATGAACCTACGTTTGGCCAAGACGCTAATACTTGGAAAGAGCTAGTTCTTCTAATTCGCGAGTTGCTCGATGAATCGGTGGCGGTCATTTCAGTGACCCACGATCTTGATTTTGTGCGAGCTGTAGGTGGACGAACGTTCGTTCTTGACTCAACACATCGAGTTTCGACGGACGCCACATCAAGGAGGGCACTGTGAGCGCACCTTTACTCTCGTCCACGGACTTATTCGCACCAGCTCCAGCCCGTACCGGGCGGCTGGGACAGCTCAACGCCGGCGTCAAACTTCTGGCAACCCTTTTGATGACTATCGGGCTACTACTCGTTAAAGACTGGGTGAGCGTTGGCTCGATTTTCTTGCTTGAACTGGTTGCCCTCAGATTGTTAGGGCTGAACCCCCTCAAACTGCTGGGCACCTTCTGGCCTATTCTGTTTGCCGCGCTACTCTCGGGCTGGTCTACCTCATTGCTCGTCGAAAAAACCGGAGAAACTCTGATTCACTGGGGCGTTCTCTGGATTACGACAGATTCTTTAACGGTGGGTGTAACTCTTGCCCTGCGCGGGCTAGCTCTAGCGCTTCCCGGCCTCATGCTGATTACCACCACCGACCCCACCGACATCGCCGATTCCCTAGCACAGACCGCAAAATTGCCCGCGCGATTTGTGCTGGCAGCGCTCGCCTCCTTGCGACTCGTGGGTCTCATGATGAGCGAATGGAACGTACTGGGGCAAGCCCGACGCGCTCGCGGTCTGGGCTCTCAAGATAGCCTGTGGCAACGGCTCAAAACACTGGTAGGGCAAACTTTCGCGCTCTTAGTTCAGGCAATTCGCAGAGGAACCCGGTTAGCGACCACAATGGAGGCGCGCGGATTCGGATCCGGCAAACGAACATGGGCGCGAGTGCCTACCTATAGCCGAGCTGACTTGTGGTTTTTCGTGGGGGCGCTCGCTATTTGTGCGGCAGGCATAGGTCTATCGGCCACTGCCGGTACCCTGCTGTGGATGTGGCAGTAAGCGAACCTGAAAAGCTACCCCTGGGCGAGGTAGTCCAAGAGCTCGGCGGTGAACTCCTCGTTGTGCCGTAGGGGATTGCCGTTGAGGTGGGTCACCGGTGCAAGTAGACGAACAGAGGATGCTAGCCATACGCCGTCTGCCTCATACAAATCCTGGGGATAGAGCGGCCCGAATCCTAGCGCCCAGCCGTTTTTCTGCGCTGCCTTGAAAATTGCCCCCTGAGTAGTGCCGGGCAGAATCCCGTGGTTAGGTTCGGGGGTGAGCAGAGTCTTAACCCCGTTGTTTACCCGCGCCACGATGACCGAGCTGGTAGCTCCTTCAAGGATGCGGCGGTCATCGGTTACAAAGATGACGTCATCTGCACCCTGCTTTTT
>NZ_LXTU01000031.1:0-107273 GCF_001683935.1 Rothia sp. ND6WE1A
TACCAGAAAAGTAAACGAGGTACCGTATCAAGACGGTACCTCGTCTACCTTTCTGGTACTTCACATGAACTACTCGTTCAAAAGAGTATCTCGACCCCCATCAATAGCAAAACAAAAGCTCCCATTCTCTAAACAACAAGAAAATGAGAGCCTCTGACTTCGCCCGACAGCGGAACTAACGCGTTCGGAAACCTTCGTTACAGAAAACAAAACTCCGGCTTCGCCGAGTAACCGCAATTTTTACTTCCTCGCGCGCTCGGAAAACTGAAACATTATCTCCTTCGGCTCCGCCTCTGGATAGTAACCGCAATTTTTACCTCCTCGCGCGCTCGGAAAACTGAAACATTATCTCCTTCGGCTCCGCCTCAGGATAGTAACCGCAATTTTTACTTCCTCGCGCGCTCGGTAAATTGCGGTTACTCCCATTCAATCGTTCCCGGAGGCTTCGACGTCACATCGAGCACCACTCGATTCACCTCAGACACCTCATTAGTAATACGATTCGAAATCCGCGCCAACACATCGTACGGCAAACGAGTCCAATCCGCCGTCATCGCATCCTCAGAAGAAACCGGACGCAACACAATCGGATGACCATAAGTACGACCATCACCCTGCACACCCACCGAACGAACATCAGCAAGAAGTACAACAGGGCACTGCCAGATTTCCTCATCCAGACCAGCCTTAGTGAGCTCCTCACGCGCAATCGCATCCGCAGCACGCAAAGTCTCAAGTCGGTCAAAAGTAACCTCGCCAATAATACGAATACCCAAGCCAGGGCCAGGGAACGGCTGACGAGCCACAATCTTCTCGGGAACACCCAACTCGCGGCCAATCGCACGAACCTCGTCTTTGAACAAAGTACGCAAAGGCTCCACCAGCTCAAAGGTCATGTCCTCAGGCAGACCACCCACATTGTGGTGAGACTTAATATTCGCAGCACCCTCACCGCCACCGGATTCAACGACGTCGGGATACAAGGTACCCTGAACCAAGAACTTAATCTCGCCGCCTTCACCTGAAGCTTCTTCAATGAGTTTGCGCTGAGCATCCTCAAACGAGCGAATGAACTCGCGTCCAATAGCCTTGCGCTTTTCTTCAGGATCAGTCAAACCAGACAAAGCAGTCAAGAAACGCTCTGACTCATCAATGGTGACAACCTTGATGCCCATGGTGGAGGCGTAATCATTCTCAACCTGCTCGCGCTCATCCTGGCGCAGCAAACCGTGATCGATAAAGAAGCAGGTTAGCTGGTCGCCCACAGCCTTATGGACCAAAGCCGCAGCAACCGAGGAATCAACGCCACCGGAAAGAGCACAAATCACCCGAGCAGAACCAACCTGCTCACGAATCTTCTCAACCTGCTCTTCAATGATGTTGCCGGTGGACCACGACTTCTCTACACCGGCAATGTTATACAAGAAGTTCTCGAGCGCCTGCTGACCGTAATCAGAGTTATTGACCTCAGGATGCCACTGCACACCACCCAGCTTTCGCCCTTCATCAACCATCGCAGCGACGTCTGCACCGGGAGTAGTTGCCAAAACTTCGAATCCCTCGGGAGCTGCGGAAACGGAATCCCCGTGGGACATCCAAACGTTCTGCACCTTGGGGGTTCCGGTGAGGAAGGAAGAATTCTCAGCACACAGCGTAGCGTCGGTCGCGCCATATTCGCGGCGACCAGTATGAGATACGGTTCCGCCCAAAGTCTGAGTCATCAACTGGAAACCATAGCAAATACCGAATATCGGTACGCCAGCTTCAAACAGAGCCTTATCTCCTGCAGGAGCGCCTTCGGCGTAGACCGAGGAAGGACCACCGGAGAGCACGATAGCGGCAGGGTTCTTTGCCAAAATCTTTTCTGTGGCAAGAGTATGCGGAACGATTTCGGAATAAACTCCGGCCTCACGGACGCGACGAGCGATAAGCTGTGCGTACTGAGCGCCGTAGTCAATCACCAGAACCGGACGCTCTTCGAGCTCGGTTGAATGTGCTGATGTTGTCACGAGTCACCTTATATGATCGATTGTTTTCTCGTATGGATTCACCACACGAAATGGATATAAAGCCATTCTAAAGCACGAGGCCTAGTAACGCTTGGTCGCCTGGGGGTTAGCGTCAAGCAATTCCAGGGTCTCGCGATGGATTCGCTTCTCCACAATAAAGGAGAGGAAGGGGACTACGCCGCCGAGCGCCATCACGATGAGCTGAGGCAGACCCCAACGCATGAGCAACCAGAGACGGAAACAGGAGAAGAGATACACCACATAGAACCAACCGTGAACGATGAGAATCCAGGTAGAAATGTTGATACCACCGGTAAGGTTTCCCATATCCCGATCTAACCAGCCCAGGGCAACCGTTTCGCCGGTTTGGGCGTTGGCGCCACCGGCGATGAGGTCATAGCCAAAGATATAGCGGGTGACCATTTCAGCGACCAAAAGGAGTAGGAAAGTACCGGAAATCCAGGCGCACCATTTATAGAAAGTGAGCGCACCACGAATCTGTGATTCGGTGCCACCAAATTTCTTACGAACGGTAAACCCGCCCTTGCCGTCGGCACGTCCTCCTTCGGAAAGAGTAACTTTCTTACCATCGGTTCGTTCGGTAGGGCGAACCTGCGGTGCAGGTCGCGGAGTATTGTGTTCAGTCACTGATGCAACTTTCCGTCATTGCCCGCGCGGTCATCACGCGGGACGTCGTCAAAGAAATAATACTGTTGGTCTGCTGGATCCCAGTAATAATAACGGCCTGATTCTTCATCTAGCCAGTATTCGCCTTCGTATTCGAAGTACAGGGCTGGATTGTTTTGTTCGCGGTAAGAATCGCGAAGCATCCGCCACCAGAGGTACACCGCGAATCCTGCGAAGACAATCCATTCCAGAGCATAAAAGATATTGAGCCAGTTGACCTCTTCATCGGTTACCTGCTGAGCGCGGACCGGTTTAAGCTGCTCGCTTTGACCCAGGATAGTTGCTGAGTCAGATAGTGTGCCGTCTTCGTTCAGCGGCAGTTTTTCTGAGGCGGGCACCTCAGCGTCGTTGGTGAGTAACGCGCCGTATAGCGGCACGTCCCATATATTACTGAGTTGAGCAGCCGACGCCGAGCCCAAAGTTCTTCCCTGGGTTTTCTCTTCCTCGGTCAGGTCGGAAGAGTAGAACGGAGCATCGTTGGCAACTACGCGACCTGCAATAGTCACCTCGCCTGAAGGTTCCTGAGGTATTTCAGGTGATGCAGTCCATCCGCGAGCAACCGCAATGCTGCGCTGTTGAACCTTGCCCGCAGCCGTTACTTGCGCTCCATCGTCCGGGGTGAATTCGCTCATCACCCAGTATCCTTTTTCACCCTCATGCAACTTCTCGGCCACCAGGTATGAAGAACCCGGAACGTACTTTCCTGTAGCGCTCACCATGGTGTCCGCTTCAGTAGTTGTCAAAGGCTCGTGTTCAATCAGCACCGATTCCCAGGGATGCACCACCTCTTTAGCGGGATCCGCGCTCACCTGTCCTAGAGTTGACGCGTTGAGCTGCCATTTACTGAGCATCACAAAACCGAATGCCACTGCCAGCACAAGCAGTAATGCGGCGATCCAGCGAGGAGTGAGAGCTAATTTGAACACGCTTTCCAGCCTATCTGTTTTTGATAGAAAATGCCCTGCCCCTTCCGCTGATTATTCGGAGGTGGCAGGGCATTCACAGCAAACGTTGAGCCGTTCGCAATCCTATGATTTATTCCGCGTGGAAGCCATTCAATACAACTTCACTACGCTGGAAGGACTTGAGGTCTGTGAAACCGCAGGTTGCCATCGAACGGCGTATAGCGCCCATGATGTTAGAAGTACCATCGGTGTGATGGGAGGGCCCATAAAGAACCTCTTCCATCGTTCCACTGGTTCCCAGCTGGGTACGGATGCCGCGAGGGAAATCGGTGGAGTGGGCTTCATTACCCCAGTAGAGGCCCTTACCAGGAGCTTCTTCGGCGCGTGCCAAAGGTGCACCGATCATCAGAGCATCAGCGCCGAGCGCCAAAGACTTCACCAAATCGCCTGACCGGCCAAGCTCACCGTCGGCAATAACATGCACATAACGACCACCAGATTCATCCAAGTAACGAGAACGAGCCGCAGCAACATCTGCGATGGCTGTTGCCATCGCAGCTTGAATACCCAGTCCACGGCGATTGGTCTTAGAAGAGCCGCCACCGAAACCTACGAGTACACCAGCAGCACCGGTGCGCATCAGGTGAAGCGCAGGCGTGTAACCTGCAACACCTCCCACAATCACGGGAACATCCAACTCATAAATGAACTTCTTAAGATCCAACGGTTCATGGTTTGAAGACACATGTTCTGCCGAAACAGTAGTCCCGCGAATCACAAAGATATCCACTCCAGCCTTCACCACGGTTTCATAAAATTCCTGAGTGTTCTGTGGAGTCAGTGCGCCGGCTACGATTACGCCAGATTCGCGAATCTCCCGCAGACGCTCGGTAATCAATTCTGCCTTAATCGGTTCAGAATAAATCTCCTGCATCCGACGAGTAGCAGCCACATGATCCTGCAGATCCAAGGCGGTAATCTCATCGAGATAAGGCTGAGGATCCTCATAACGAGTCCACAAACCTTCAAGATTCAGTACACCCAATCCACCCAATTTACCCAGAGCAATAGCAGTCTGAGGGCTCATCACTGAGTCCATAGGAGCAGCAATCAAAGGGGTATCAAACGTAAATGCGTCAATTCGCCAGCTGGTATCAACATCGGCGCGGTCACGAGTACGGCGGGATGGTACCAGAGCTACGTCGTCCAAAGAATACGTACGGCGAGCACGCTTGGACAATCCAATTTCAATCTCGGTCACGAATTTTCCTTTCAGCACGTGGGAGCTTTAATCGGAGTTCCCACGCTGAATACGTTTTTAGCGGCGGTAGTTAGGGGCTTCTACGGTCATCATGATGTCGTGAGGGTGTGATTCCTTCAGACCTGCCGGGGTGATACGCACAAACTTACCCTTGTACTTCAGCTCTTCAATGGTGCGAGCGCCCGTGTAGAACATTGTCTGGCGCAAGCCGCCTTCAAGCTGGTGCAGAACAGAGGAAAGAGGCCCGCGGAAGGGAACCTGACCCTCGATACCTTCGGGGATGAGCTTCTCCTCGGAGGAAACATCTGCCTGGAAGTAGCGGTCTTTGGAGTATGACTTATGGCGGCCACGAGAAACCATAGCCCCTAGTGAACCCATACCGCGGTATGCCTTGAATTGCTTTCCATCCACAAAAATGAGATCGCCGGGAGCCTCGGCAGTACCTGCCAGCATCGAGCCCATCATGACTGAATCAGCGCCGGCAACGAGAGCTTTTCCGATTTCACCGGAGTGCTGCATACCGCCATCGGCGATAACAGGGACACCCGCGGGGATAGCAGCTTTAGCTGCCTCATTGATGGCGGTTACCTGGGGTACGCCGATACCGGCGATAATTCGGGTGGTGCAGATTGAACCGGGACCAACGCCCACCTTGACGGCGTCTGCGCCAGCATCAACTATTGCCTGAGCGCCTTCGCGGGTTGCTGCCTGGCCGCCAATAATATCGACGTGCGCTGCAGCTGAATCCTTCTTCAGGCGGGCAATCATGTCCAAGACACCCTGAGAGTGTCCGTTGGCGGTATCAATAAAGAGCGCATCAACACCGGCTTCAACCAGGGTCATCGCTCGCTCGTAGCCGTCACCGAAGAAGCCAACAGCTGCGCCGACCCGGAGGCGGCCTTCGTCGTCCTTAGTGGCATCGGGGTACTGCTCGGTCTTGATAAAGTCTTTGACCGTAATCAAACCGGTGAGCTTGCCGTCGTTATCGACCAAGGGCAGCTTTTCGATTTTGTTATCGGCCAGGAGCTTGAAAGCTTCATCCTTGTCCATGCCCTCGCGACCGGTGATGAGAGGCATAGGAGTCATGATTTCGCGCACGGTGCGAGTGGTGTAATCGCTCTCGGGAAGGTAGCGGATGTCACGGTTAGTGATAATGCCAACCAGCACGCCGTTCTCGTCCACTACGGGTAGACCAGATACGCGGAAGTGACCGCAGACCTGGTCAAGTTCTTCAATAGTTGCATCGGGGCCAATAGTTGCGGGGTTGGTAATCATGCCCGACTCTGAACGCTTCACGCGATCAACGTGGGATGCCTGATCCTCAATCGAAAGGTTACGGTGAAGCACACCCATACCGCCCAGACGAGCCATAGCAATCGCCAAATCAGATTCGGTCACCGTGTCCATTGCCGCTGAAATGATGGGCGTCTTGAGAGTAATACGCTTGGAAAGTTTAGTGCTGGTATCAGCATCTGCGGGATTGACGTCAGTGTTGCCCGGAAGCAGTAGGACGTCGTCGTAGGTCAGACCGGTGAAGCCAAAGGGATCTTCTGAGAGAGCGGTGGGAGTTGACATATATGCCCGAACCTTTCGGTTGTTGTGCTTTTCGGTGGTCGCAGTTCGCCAAAAATTGGATATCCAGTCTCAATTCTAAACCCCATCGAGGATTCTTCGAACCCCACTGTGTTGCGGTTAAAAGGACACTGGCGATGTTGCCCACCTCAACGCCTATTCGGTTCAGCTTATTCCCCACTACCTATTGAGTGTTGCGAGCCTCCCGCTCTGCTATGGCATCTTCCACTCGCTGAATAAAAATATTCTTAGCAGAGAGCACGTAAGTTCGTGTCAAATGAGAGTCATCTCGGTAAACATAGACGTTGCCGATCTCCGATGGGCAAGAACCATTCGGGCAAATAATATCCGTCATATCCACCGGCGCTACAACAGGAATATCTTTAAACTGAGTGAGCGGGCTTGGCGTTCTCGCCAGCTCCGAATCAAAATCGCATAATCCTTTGGTGCGAGTTTCACAATCTGCGTGTGTCTCTTTGAAACGGGGATTATCTCGCAACGCAATGAGCCCAATTCCTTGCTGCTGCATATGGTTCGCGAAATCTCTCAAACCGGTAGGCACAATTTCTCCGCCTTCGTCCGGCAAGCTAATGGTACCGATGATAATAACCTGGTCCGGGTGCATGCCATCGATATAGCGCTGGGTATTTTCTACCCATGCCTGGCAGTCAGGCTTTTCAGTGTTCATGCTGGGCTCTAGAAAGTAGCAGTCGTTAAACTGCACATACTGCAAGTCCCAGCCTTCTTTTTTCGCGAGGGCAATCAGAGCATCTCCCCACTGGTCCATGTGAGAATTTCCGACAGCAATCACTTTTTGAGTTGGCTTCTCATTCGCCACTAACTGGTTGCAGTTCCATTCCTCAAAACCATATTTTTTCAAAACCTCGGGGGCGCAATGGTTAGCGTAAATGGGGCGATCATCATATCGCTCGGCAGAAAGTGGCAAATACTGAGCATCGGTAGATACTGGCTTGTCAAAACCCTTTTGAAGAACTTGAGCACCCGGATTATCAACTGCCGCATTAGCCTGAATTTCTGCCTGCTGACGTTGCAAATCTGCTGACCACTGGTTAGATACGGTGATAACAGCCAGGGTGCACGCCGCAATGACGAGTGCTGAACGCCAGTTCCGCGCATCTAACCAGGACCAAGACCGGAGGGGGCGTTCGATAACGTTCGTCAGGATCCAGGAGAGCGCCACCGATACGAGAAGAAGAATCAAACCGGCAAATAAATCGGCTTTCTCCTGCTGTACTTTGTAGAGGTAAAACACCAAAAGCGGCCAGTGAATCAGATACAGCCCGTAAGAATATTTGCCCAACCACAGCATGGGTTTGGTCGAGAGGAAACGGTCTGCGCCCCATCGTGTGCCGGATTCGCCCGCTGCGATGATTGCAGCAGCAGCAAGCGTGGGCCATAGCGCAACATATCCGGGGAAGGCACCCTCGACGTCGAGGATGATTCCACAACTCACGATAGCTACCAGCGCCACCCAGCCGAGCATCCCTCGAAGGCGCTGCGGAATTCTAATCCACGGCAGAGCAATGGCAAGAAGCGATCCCAGGGCGAATTCCCAGAGCCTGGTCCACGTCGAAAAGTAAGCGATCTCCTGGTCAGCGCCAGTGAGCCATACAGAATAAGCCAGTGAAAGGCCAAACACGGTTCCGAAAACGCTGAAGAGAATGACGCGCGGGCGACGGCGAAAAATCTTATACAGCACCCAGCACAAAGCGAACAGCAAAGGCCAGATGATAAAAATCTGCCCCTGGACCGAAAGGGACCAGAAGTGCCTCAGCGGTGAAGCTTCGGAGGAATCCGCCGCATAATAGTCCACCATATTTGAAATGGACCACCAGTTCTCTCGATAGAGAATAACGGCTTTGGCTTCTTCCATGATGCCCGCCCAGCGGGGTGCGGGCAGTATCTGCCAGGTCCCCCAGAGCGTCGCCAATACAACCACCGTAGCAAGCGGCAGAATCCGCTTGAAAGTATGAACCCAATACCTCAATACAGCCCGTGCAAAAATCGGCTGACCACTTTCAATCTTTCGAGTAAACGAAAGAGTCATCAAAAAAGCCGAAATCAGAAGAAAGATATCCACACCGCCGGATACGCGCCCCAGCCAAATGTGGTAGATAGCCACCAGCGTCACCGCGAAAGCTCTCAGCCCCTGAATTTCAGGGCGGAACTTGCGCGGTGAACTAGGAGTGCTGTTCATCATTCCTCCGACGAATAATTTTTGAGGTACGGCGTGCGGTACAACGTCCGTTATTCAGATTTCGTAGAGCCTTCTGCTCGTTCTACAGCCGGTTCAAAACGGTCAATGAAATTAGGGATAGCAGTATCTATGTAGCTCTTAGATATATGGTTTGCATCCATATAGGTGTATACATTTCCAATGATCGAAGGGCAGTTACCATCAGGGCACACTAAATCGGTGAGATTGACTGTAGAGAAGCCTGGGTACTGTTGCTCTAACGAGTCCAACGGGTTGTTATGTATGTCTTGCCCAGCTGGCTTAGAACAAATTTCTCCCTTGCTATTGCAGTCAGCAAAACTGGAATCAAAACGAGGGTGGTCACGTAGCGCAATGACCTCTAACCCTTCGCCAGTCAGAGACCCAATGCGGTCCTTCATTCCATCAGTTACTTCATCAGGACCGTTCGGAACTGATCGGGACCCGGTTACTACAACCGTTTCAGCTCCAGCATCGTGAACAAATTTGTCTGCCTGATTGGAAAAATTAGCGCAGACGTTAGGGTCCCCGTCTTTGAACTGATCAAAGAAGCAACCACCTTCTAGGAAGTAGTACAGTGCCCAGTTGTTTTCTTTGGCGTACTCGGTCAGCGCTGGTGACCACACCTGCATATGACTGTTTCCTACAGCGACCACGATTTTATCGGGGTGTTCTGGCAGGTTAGCAGTATTGCAGTGATCTTTGAGCACAACATCTGTTGAGAACGGCAAGTTATCTGCAGTGCAGGGTGTGCCTACGTTCGCCCAGTCGTCAGGTAGTTGAGCGAGGGTGGGAAATGGTGCCGCATTAGCGTCACCCTCAAATTTGAAATCTGCTGCCAGAGCAGCTGCACCGGGGTTGTTAAGTGCCTTGAGGGATTCTGCTTTATAAGCATCGTAGGCGAGCTTGCCCTGCCATCCCAGAGTGGGAATCATGACGAGCGCGATGCAGGCAGCCACCACAGCGAGCCCACGAATCGGCGAAAGGTCGGGAGCCTTCCATGCGCGCAACGGCTGTTCAATATAGCGGGTGATGATGTAGGAGAAAAGAACAGAAAGAGTCAGTAGTCCTACACCCGATACGAAACCTGCTTTTTCTGTGTGGTTGCGTGAGAGGAAGAATACCAGAAGCGGCCAGTGAATCAGGTAGAGGCCGTAAGAATAGTTACCCAACCACATGAGTGGCTTCAAGGTCAGCAAACGTTCTGGACCGAAGGCAGTCTGAGTATCTCCGGCGATAATAATCATCGATGCCGCAAGTGTGGGCCACAGCGCATGGTAGCCAGGGAACACGCCTTCGACGTCAAAAATGAAACCGCAGCTAATAATCATGACGATACCTGCCCAGCCCATTGCCGCACGCACATAGCGGTTAATACTGAGCCAGGGCATCACAATAGCCACCAAAGAACCCAACGCGAATTCCCACAAACGCGCAAAAGTATTGAAGTAAGCAGTCTGCTGGCTCGTTGCGGTGACAAAGATCGAATATGCCAAAGAACCGGCAAAGATGGTGCCGAACATGAGAAGCATCAGTCCGCGGACATTCACCCGCGTTGCACGAATAATCAGCCATCCCAGCAAAAAGACTAGCGGCCACAAGAGGTAAATCTGCCCCTGCACTGAGAGAGACCAGTAGTGGCGGAAAGGAGATGCCACAGAGGAGTCAGCGGCATAGTAGTCCACCAGGTTAGAAATGGACCACCAGTTTTGGTAGTAAAAAACTACAGATTTTGCTTCAGAAAGCAGGCTTTCCCACCGGTCAGCGGGAAGGAAAAGGTAAGAACCCAGCAGGATTCCAACGACCACTACAGAAGCCAACGGCAGGATACGTTTGAACACGTGAATCCAATAGTCAACCACCGAGCGGAAACCAGCGAACTTATTGTTTTCCATACGGCGAACGAACGACCCCGTCATCAAGAAAGCTGAGATGAGCAGGAAGACGTCAACGCCACCTGAGACTTTACCGAACCACAGATGGTATGCGGCGACTAAGAGCAATGCAAGCGCGCGCAGACCCTGAATTTCAGGGCGGAATTTGCGATTCGATTGATTGTTAATAATCTGAGTTCCCTGCTTATTGCTTAAGGGAACAGAAGACATGTTGTGGGAATTTGTCATCTGCTTCAATCATCTGGTGCGGTATTCACATCTCGCTCTGAAAGGAGACAAGAGTGAATATTTCCTAAGGGTGTGATTACCAATTTGGCTATGAACACGTTACCTGAAGTTTACTGACGAATCAGTCGGCGAAATAAGAATTCCCCTCCTTTGTGAGTAATCACAAAGAAGGGGAATTGTCTGTTTATTCAAGACGGGTTAGAACAAATTCTTCTAGTCGTCTTCAGTTTCTACAGGCTTTTCCACTACAAGGGTTTCGGTGGTAAGAACCAGCGCAGCAATAGAAGATGCGTTCTCCAAAGCTGAACGGGTAACCTTCACAGGATCGATGACGCCGGCGCCCATGAGGTCGCCGTATTCACCGGTCTTCGCGTTGAAGCCCGAACCCAAGGGAAGTTCAGCAACCTTTGAAGTAACCACATAGCCGTCTTCGCCAGCGTTTTCTGCAATCCAGCGCAGGGGCTGAACAAGTGCACGCTTGACGATTTCTACGCCGGTCTGGGCGTCCTTAGAATCGAGTGAAACCTCGTCTAAAGCTGCCAAAGCATGAACCAGAGCGGTACCGCCACCTGCTACGATGCCCTCTTCCAGAGCCGCACGGGTGGAGGAAACAGCGTCTTCAATACGGTGCTTGCGTTCTTTAGCCTCGACCTCAGTAGCTGCACCCACCTTGATGACGCCGACACCGCCAGCCAGCTTTGCCAGACGCTCTTTGAGCTTTTCGCGATCCCATTCAGAATCAACACGCTCAATCTCCTTGCGGAGCTGAGCCACACGATCAGCAACAGCATCGGAGGTACCTCCGCCGTCAACGATGGTGGTGTTGTTCTTTGTTACGGTCACACGGCGGGCAGAGCCAAGCTGCTCCATGGTGACTGAATCTAGAGTGACGCCGAGTTCGTTAGTGATAACGGTGCCGCCGGTCAAGATGGCAAGGTCTTCGAAGATAGCCTTGCGACGATCGCCGAAACCGGGTGCCTTCAGCGCAACAACGTTGAGGTTGCCGCGCATTTTGTTGACGACCAAAGTAGAGAGAGCTTCGCCTTCTACGTCCTCAGCAATGATGGTCAGCGGTTTCTTCGCCTGAACAATCTTTTCCAGCACGGGCATAATCTCATGAACCGTGGAAATCTTGCCCTGGTAGAGCAGGATTGCGGTATCTTCGAGAACTGCCTCGGCACGCTCTGCGTCGGTAACGAAAGAAGGTGAGAGGTAACCCTTGTCGAACTGCATACCTTCGGTGATATCCAGCTCGATTTCGGTGGTGGAGCCATCTTCAATGGTGATGACGCCGTCCTGACCGACCTTAGAAAATGCCTCTGCGAGAAGCTCACCAATTTCAGGTGACTGGGCTGAGATAGCAGCCACGTGAGCTACTTCTTCGCCCTGAACTTCGCGCGCGTTATCGAGCAAGCGCTGCGAAACTGCCTGGGTAGCTAGCTCGATACCGCGTTTAACCTCGCCAGGCGCCGCACCTGCGGTAACGTTACGCAACCCTTCGGCAACCAATGCCTGAGCAAGCACGGTAGCGGTGGTGGTACCGTCACCGGCAACGTCGTTCGTCTTGGTCGCTACTTCCTTGGCAAGCTGTGCACCAAGGTTTTCGTAGGGGTCATCCAGCTCAATCTCGCGGGCAATGGAAACACCGTCGTTGGTAATGATGGGTGCGCCCCACTGCTTATCCAAAACCACGTTGCGGCCGCGAGGGCCCAGGGTGACCTTGACAGTGTCTGCAAGCTTATCCACACCGGCTTGGAGGCTCTTGCGAGCAGCATCGTTGAATTCTAGCTGTTTTGCCATGAACTCATCAGCTCCTTAGTTTGTGGGAATAATTTACTTGGAGATTACTGCGAGAACGTCGCGGGCAGAAAGAATCAGGTAGTCCTGACCTTCGAAGGAAACTTCGGTTCCGCCGTACTTGGAGAAGATAACGGTGTCACCTTCTGCTACATCTACGGGAAGGCGGTTGCCCTTGTCGTCTACGCGACCGGGGCCAACAGCTACGACCTTAGCTTCCTGGGGCTTTTCTTTAGCGGTATCGGGAATTACCAGACCTGACGCGGTGGTCTGCTCTGCCTGAACAATCTGAACTACTACGCGATCTTCAAGAGGCTTGATGGAAGACATTATTACTCCTTCATCGATGATGAAATCTTATGATGGGTGACCGTTTCCAGAGAGCTATCAAGGACGTCGTCGCGGTGCCGCCCTCGAAGGCGTTTAGCACTGTGAGCGGTCAAGTGCTAATACAAACTTTAGAACCGCTGGCGTTTCAGGGTCAAGAAAGCGCGCGCGTTTCGCGATGAGCGCACCGGATGTCTTCGCTAAGATGAGCAGTGATGTCTTTACTTTCTTCGCCTCCGGCGCTTGCACTATCTGCGCGAGAACTTGAAACCGTGGACCGATTCGTCCCTTACCTGCAGAAGGATGCTCTGGAATATGCCAGTGCTCTGCGAGCTGAAGGGTTTGGCCCTCCCTCCGTATCCGCCATTTTGAATCAAGCGAAGCTGCGCACGCAGGCACTCTCTAAATTTGGCGAAGCCGCTCAAAAAATGGTGTTGACCGAGCCTGGTTTCGAGCAAGCAACCCGTGCGTCAGTGGCGCGTTTGCATGCTCAGCGTTTCAAAGAAGCTGGCGTGGTGTCGGTTGCAGACTTAGGGTGTGGCATCGGAGCAGATTCTCTAGAATTTTCGCGCGCGGGCATGAGCGTGCTTGCGGTGGAGCTTGATGAAGCTACCGCCGCTATGACTGCCCATAATCTCTCCGACTACCCTCGTTCGATGGTGAAAGTGGGAAATGTTGAGCACCTCGATATATCTGAGCTAAAAGATAACGAAGGAAACCCCGTTCAAGGGCTCTGGCTAGATCCTGCCCGACGCACAGTGGAGCAGGGGCGAACCTCGTCTCGAATTTTCGACGCCGAAGCGTTCTCTCCTCCCCTATCGTTTGTGGTGAAACTGGCTCAAACCGGTATCCCCATGGGTGTGAAGATGGGGCCGGGAATCCCCCATCATGAAATTCCCGAGCAGTGCGAAGCCCAATGGATTAGCCACGGCGGCCAAGTGGTAGAAGTAGTTCTGTGGTTCAATGCGCTCGCCCGTAAGAACGTGCGCCGCAGTGCAACGTTGCTTTCCCCTCATCCACTGGAACCTGAAATACTCTTTGAAATCACCAGCGCTATCGATGACGTTGAGGTTCCCCCGGCGGATTCGGGCGAGATTGAAGGTTTCCTCTACGAACCCGACGGCGCTATTGTGCGTGCGCACCTGGTGAGTGAACTCGCGGATCAGCTCGGTGCACATTTGATAGACGAACACATTGCCTATCTCAGCGCCGACAAGGAGCTAGACTCCCCTGCCGTGAGCGGCTATAGAATTCTTGGCGAGATGCCTCTGCAAGAAAAAGTGTTGAAAAAATGGGTGCGCGAAGAAAACATCGGTACGCTTACCATCAAAAAACGCGGGGTAGATATTGTTCCTGAGCAACTACGTAAAAAGCTCCTGGGGCAGAGCAAGAAGAAAAAGGGTTCCGTTGAAGGCACTCTGATTGTCACGAGGCTAGGGGAAGGCACAGCATCTCGACGCTTGGCATTATCGGCCCAACCGCTGATGACTTTTACCGGATAAGAGCCTCCCTTTTCTAGCACCCTGAGAGACATCTCACTATGTGTACTCGTATGTAAAATCCACTTTTTCGCTGACCTATCATTAAAGTCAGACGCCTTACTTCTCATCGTTCAGGAGAACCTTAGTGATTTCATTCGCCAAATCGGCTCAATCAACCCTCGGTGTTGAGTGGGAATTAGCGCTCGTCGATAGCAAGAGCATGGAGCTCACCTCACGAGCGCAAGAAGTATTCGATTTGATAGAGGAACTTTCTCCTGAACTGCTAGATGCTTCCACCGGCCCGCATATTACCGGTGAATTTTTAGATAATACGGTGGAGCTCGTGACTGGTGTTTCCGCTAATGTTGCCGAAGCGGTCCACCAGTTAGAGAAAGCAAAAGAACAACTCATGGTCGCCACCGACCAGTTGGGTATTGAAATTTTTTCGGCGGGTACTCATCCCTTTTCTCGTTCTATTGACCAACCTATCGCCAATAAAGATCGCTATCAGAAGATGCTGGATCGCACCCAGTACTGGGGTAGGCAGATGATGATTTACGGTGTGCACGTTCATACCGGTATTGATAGTAAAGCCAAGGCATTGCCTGTATTGAATGGTTTGAGTAATTTCTATCCGCATCTGCTGGCGCTTTCGGCGTCCTCTCCGTTCTGGGAGGGCTTCGATACCGGTTATGCGAGCCAGCGTGCGCTCATGTTCCAGCAGCTGCCCACCGCAGGTCTGCCCTTCTCGTTTGAGAGTTGGGAAGATTACGAAGTCTTTTTGAAAGATTTGATGGTGACCGGTGTGATTGATGATCCTAGCGAGAACCGCTGGGATATCCGCCCGGTAGCTCATTACGGCACTGTTGAAATGCGCGTTTGCGATGGTTTGTCTTCGCTCAACGATATTTCCGGGCTTGTAGCGTTTGATCAGTGCCTGGTGGAATCGCTCTCACGCGATTATGAAGCGGGAAAAATTTTAGCGCCGCTAAAACCCTGGCATATGCAGGAAAATAAATGGCGCGCCGCTCGCTATGGCTTGGATGCGATTATTATCCAAGACAACGACAATAACGAGTTGTTAGTGACCGAAGATATTGAGCGTCTGCTTAATATCTTTGAACCTATTGCCCGCGATTTAGATTGCTCAGATGATCTAGCGCAGGTTGAACGGATGATTCAGGACGGCGGCAGTGCAACCCAGCAACGCAAGATAGCGCAGGAGAGCGGTAACGATTTGACCGCCGTCGTGCGCTATCTCGTGGAGCAGACAAAGTCTCCGTACTTTAGATCAGAACGGTAGTCACCGGTAGCGAAGAATCGGTTTCAAAAGCGATTCCAGAAGGCTCTCTACCTTCTGCCACCAGTCGTGCGCCCAAAGCGGCGACCATAGCCCCGTTATCGGTGCACAGTGAAAGTTTGGGAATAATCAGGGTAATTCCGTGTTCTGCGCAGCGATCGGCAGCGAGCTGGCGCAGGCGGGAATTTGCCGCTACTCCCCCGCCTAGAAGCAACGTTTTGATGCCTTTTTCTTGGCAGGCAAGCATTGCTTTTTTAGTAATGACGTCCACGACGGATTCCTGGAAGGACGCCGCGATATCTGCAACGGGGATTTCCTCTCCTCTTGCTTCGAATCCTTCGACTACTCGTGCTACAGCTGTTTTGAGGCCTGAGAAAGAGAAATCATAGCGGTGGGGACCGGGATTTTCGGCGGTGCCCATGAACTTGCGCGCGGATAATCCGCGGGGAAAGTTAAACGCTTTTCGGTGACCAGCTCGTGCCGCGTTATCGATGGCGGGGCCACCTGGATAGTTGAGACCTAGCAAACGCGCGACTTTGTCGTAGGCTTCGCCGGCGGCGTCGTCCAGGGTTGCCCCTAAGAGTTCAACATCCGAAGTAATGTCTCGAACTGCCAGAATCTCGGTGTGACCGCCTGAAACTAAGAGCGCTCCAAGTCCTTCGCGGGGGAGCTGGTCGAGCAGTTCAGCACCGTGACCTTCGATTCCAGAGTCTTCCAGTAATCCCACGCCGACGTGCGCTACCAGGTGATTGATGCCATAGAGCGGTTTGCCCGTAGCAACGGATAGAGCTTTGGCGGCAGAGACACCCACCATAAGAGCACCAGAAAGCCCTGGCCCTGCAGTCACTGCAATGGCATCAATCTCATCGAGCGTGACATCGGCGTCCCGCAACGCACTCTGCAGAGCAGGAACAAAAGCATCCAGGTGAGCACGAGATGCTATCTCTGGGATAACTCCCCCAAAACGCACGTGTTCATCCATCGAAGATGACACGGTGTTGGTGAGCAAAGTATTACCTCGCACAATGCCAATACCCGTTTCGTCGCAGGATGATTCAATCCCTAGCACTAGAGGTTCTTTAGTCATGCGTTGCTCCCGGTGAATTGAGTGTCAGAGATTTTTCCATGATGAGGGCGTCTACGCCGTCGTTATAGTACCCGGCGCGGCAGTGTATCTGCCGGTATCCGTTCAGATGATAGAGATTTTGAGCCCGCAGGTTATCCGCTCGAACTTCTAAGAGAATACGCTGAGCGCCTCGTTGCGCTGATTCACGATGTAAGAAATCCAACATAGCCCTGCCGTACCCTTGCCCTTCATACTGAGGCAGAACCGCAATGGTCTGAATATCGGCGGTATCTGCTATGCACATAGCACCGGCATAACCTACGATTTCGCTCTCTTTTTCAATGACGACATAGGCGCGGGTAGGGTGCTGAATCTCTGCAAGAAACATTTCCAGTGGCCAGGCATCGGCGGGGAAAAGGGAGAGTTCTGCGGTATGCACAGCTTCTACATCGTGAAGGGTCATTTCACGCATTATTGCGTGAGCCACGGCAGGCAGTTCGGAATGCAGCATTTATTTTTCACCCGGCACGGTAACGGCAGAAATACTTGCTTTTTTGCGGGCAGCAGGAACTTTGGCGTCAGAATCCCTGAGATAAAGTGCTGAAGTGTCCTCGGAGAGGTTCTCTAGTCCCAGCCGAGAAGCGGCTTTCAGCAGATATTCGGCGTCAGGCTGATGGTTTTCGAAACCCTCCACGGTCTTCATCACATCGGAGTAGAGCCCAGCACCTTTGCCGTATGCGGCGACGTCGGGAACTTCCTCTGCAGGTCCCACGCAGGGTCCAGAAACCAAGGTGTACCCCTTGTTCTCCAATAAGAATTCCGCGGAATAAACTTCGCGGCGTCGCGCGTCAGTGGCAATCACGAAGCTGTCGTTTCCCGCCCGTCGCGCGTCTTCAAACACGTATTCTGCAAGTGCATAAAGGCTCATCAGCCCCAGCACCGGTTTGTCCCAGGCAAATCCCACAGTACGGGCGGTGACGATACCTGCGCGTAATCCGGTGAAAGGTCCGGGCCCGGTGCCGCATACAATGACATCTATCGAAAAGGGGTCAACTGCGGCATCGTGAAGGGTCTCTTCTACAAAGCGAGCCATGACTTCAGCATGTGAACGAGTATCTGAGGTACGGCGGTGAGCGAGCATCTCGACTTCTCCGCTGTCCTGGTGGATCTTTGCGAGTGCTACAGAGGCGGTTGCCGAGGAATCTAAAGCAAGTACAAGCACGGTATTTGTATCAACTTCCAGTGGTGGTTATGCAGTGAGGGGCGCGTTCTCAAGCGCTTGAGATAGTTCGCTCCATGCTGTGCCTTCCCAGCGGGGGCCAGAGGCGAGGATTCTCAGGGAACGCGGCTCGGGAGCATCTTCTTCAGCTTCTTCGTTTTCTTCCCAGGGATCGTGTTCTTCGGTGGCAACGAATTCTAATCCAGCTTCGATATCTGCACCGGTTACGCGGGTGAGTTCAAGATCTAATCGTGATTCTGCCAGATGCTCCACTTTGTCTCTACCCCACTCAATAACGGTAACGGACTGGTCCATTGAGTATTCGAGGTCGAGGTCGTCGATTTCTTCGGCAGAACTCAAGCGGTAAGCATCGACGTGTACTAAATCAGGGCCGCCGGGGCGAGGACCGTCGGGGAGATTGGGATGCGCTCGTGAGAGAACGAAGGTGGGTGAGATGACACCTTCTCGGACGCCAAGCCCCTCCCCCAGAGAGCGAGTGAAAGTAGTTTTTCCTGCCCCTAGTTCTCCCGTGAGAATGAGCAAATCACCCGGTTGCAGGAGCGGCGCTAAGGCTAGTGCTACCGATCGGGTATGTTCGGGGCCTTGTAATGCAATGTCAATTTTCGAAAGTGCGGTCATTTGTTAGCTCTCGCTGGTTGATGTCGATTCGCCAATAAATACGCGGTCCACACGAGAGGATATGCGTGTGACGATTTCGTAGTTGATAGTACCTGCAGCCTCTGCCCATTCGGTCACCGACGGATTTTCTCCGTTGCCAAAGAGGACGACGGGAGCGCCGAGGTATCCAAGTTCGGGGTCAGAAAGTCCGGGTTTACCTAAGTCAATGACCATTTGGTCCATAGCAATTCGACCTACCACCTGATAAGTCTGGGCTTGTGCACCGGCAGGGTAGATGCGCACGGGGGCGTTGGAAGCGACGCGCGGAACCCCGTCGGCGTACCCCACAGGCACCAGTGCAAGGGTGGTGGGGGTTTCGGTGCGATAGTTCAATCCATAAGAAACACCTTGTCCGGCAGGTACTTCTTTGACGGAGTTGATAAAGGTTTGAAAGGTCATGACCGGTTGAAGCTCAAAATCTTCAGGATCATGTGAGGAGATGGGCGATAGTCCATAGACACCCAAACCTACTCGAACCGCGTTACCCAGGAGTTCTTCAGGAATTGCTTCCTGCCCGTGCATCAGCGTGCCGGGTGTATTAGCTATATGGAAAAGTTCGGGGTTCAGCCCTGCCTGGCGTACATGATTGACAGCAGCGTTGAAGGCTTCCAGCTGAGTGAGAGTCTCGGTACGGGCAGGTTCGTCGGCTACTGCCAGATGGGTAAAGACACCTCGTACGGTCACGAGATTTTGCTCTTCATACTCACGAGCTCGGTGCAGCAAAGCGGGCAGATCAGCGAGGGTGCAGCCATTTCTCCCCAAGCCAGTATCAACTTTTATATGCACGACGGCGCGGGTTCCTACTTTTTGCGCAGTCTCGGCGACGGCGTCCAAATCCCAACCCGAGACCCCCAGCTCAATATTTCCTGTCAGCGCCCGGGAAAAATCAGAGTTGAGAGTGTGCATCCAGGCCAGTAGCGGGGCGTCGATTCCAGCACGACGTAGGGACAAACCTTCACGGATGTGGGCAACGCCCAACATATCTGCTCCCGCTTCTAGCGCCGCTCGTCCTACTTCTATAGCGCCGTGTCCGTAGGCATCAGCTTTCACCACGGCAATGAGGGTACGCTCCCCTATCTCAGTCTTGAGGTGTCTCACGTTGTGGCGTACAGCGTTCAGGTCAATGACAGCCATGCGCTCGGGAGCACCAGGCGCAAGCACGGGTGTAAAAGATGGCGTGGCAGACATACGTTTCTCCTGAACGTAGAGGGTCATTGCTTTCTAAATCTTACGCCCTTGCGTATTATCCCGGTTAAGCGCACCTTTCTTTAATCTTTGAGCAGCATCTGAGTGTGTCCTAGAGTTAGAGCTGTGAATGAGATATTTACTGCAGATGAGTGCAAGGTACAAACCTCGGAGAACGGTGTGCACCTTCACATCATTTCGATGCATACTTCCCCGCTAGCTCAACCCGGTGAGGGCGACGCCGGTGGAATGAATGTGTATATTGACCGTTCGTTACGAGCACTTCTGGCAGAATTTCCTCAGCTCTCCGTTGAAATTTTTACTCTGGCGCCGCAACGTTTGAAACGCTCCTGCCAGCAGGTCTCCGAGCGCGCAGTCGTCCATATGATTGAGATTGAAGAAGCGTTCGGTGCTAAGAAGTCCGAGCTCCCTGGTTTCATCGATGAATTTGCGCGCCGAGTTCAGCAAAAGTCCCGCCGCTCCCCCGACATCATTCATTCTCACTATTGGCTCTCAGGTTTGGTGGCATTGCAGTATGGCGAGGATATCCCGGTGGTTCATACCATGCACACTACCGCCGCAGCTAAGAACGCGCGGGCAGGCGCCGGCGAGCCGCATGAGCCGGCCGAACGACGCCGTGCTGAACAGGAAATTGTCGAGAAGTGTGCGGCGCTGGTGGTCAATACCGCGGTAGAGAAAGAGCAGATGGTTCGCTTCTATGCGGCGGATCCTGCCAAGATTTCGATTATTGAGCCCGGCGTAGATACCGGTATTTTTAAGCCGGTTGCCGGTGAACAAGCTAACCATGCGGGCTCTGCGACCTCGGCGCATCTTGTTTTTGCTGGTCGTCCTCAACCCCTGAAGGGGCCGCAAGTTCTGGTGGAAGCCCTGGCTTTACTCCCTGCAGACCTGGCGGTGAACCTTACGGTCATAGGGCGCTCGGACACCGACTTTGAAGAGCAACTACTGGCACGCGCCCAGGAGCTCGGGTTAGAACAGCAGGTAGAACTTATTCCTCCGGTTTCTTCCCGCGATCTTGCCCAGCACTTCAGAAGGGCAGATATAGTGGCGTGTCCCTCGTCGTCGGAGACATTTGGGCTGGTCGCTTTAGAGGCTCAGGCCTGCGGAACCCCGGTCATTGCTACCGATGCAGACGGATTAGCGGCTGCCGTTGAGCACCAACGCTCAGGTGTATTGGTTGCTACCCGCGATGCACCAGACTGGGCACAGGCTATAGAACACCTTGTGCGCCACCCCCAATTACGCCAGAATCTTGGGGCTTTTGCCGCACAACGAGCTGCTCGCAAGACGTGGGAGCTCACCGCAGAACATCTCTTTGAACTTTATTCTTCCCTTTCAAAACCGTCCTTTACTGACCGCTAAAGACTAGGAGCTTCCATGAAACTCAAAAAATTTACGCTCACTGACCAAGAATTTGCAGATTATCTTAATCAGGCCCGTATTTGCGGCGATATAGCGACCACTCGCGAGAACAACATCAGCCACATGCACGGATTCGTGGAGGGCAACGAGCACCTGGAATTTGGTGTGAAGTGGACCAGGGATTGGACCTATGAAGATATTTTCGAGTTGATGGCGCGGCGGGTGGGAACAAAGAATGAGGCCTCTTTCCTCGAAGGTCAAGATTCAATCAGCGCGGAAAAATGTATTGAGGCGCTCTATGAGTATTCAGAAATCTTCGGACGTGCGGTCCGTAACCAGCAAAAATTACTATTCGGAACCGGCCACCCTGCCGGACTTTTCCCCATCTACTGCGAGCTAGCGCGCTACGCCGAGAGTGCTGGGGCAGAAATTTTGCAGATTCAAGAGGGAGATAAATTTCTCGACGGCGAAATTCGGCAGATTCTTGATGTAGTGATGTTTGAACAGTATGGCAACCTACAGCACACGCATTTTCCCGGTCCGATGGAGCTTTCTCTCCGTCAGCTCAGAGAACGGGGAACCGAACCTGATCTGGTGATTGCTGATCATGGTCTGGCTGGGTATGCTGCTAGCGCTGGGCTAGCCACAATCGGCATTGCAGATTGTAACGATCCCGGTCTATTTGTTTCGGCTGAGCAGGGGCAACTTTTGGTAGCGGTTCCTATGGACGATAATGTAAATCCTCATCTTTACCAGCCGGTAACCGAATTTATCCTAACTAAGGCAGGTTTGCTGGGATAAGAGGTATCCTCTATCTTTTTTCTATCATCTTGCCCACGTTTACCCCCTAAATAGCAGGAAACTTATACCCTAGTGAGAGGGTATTTTGTCCCCGGTTTAGGGAACAGTCGGTGTTGCAAAACCGACTGAGCATATATCACGCATATTATTTTTGATACTGATAAAGAAATATGAAGTTTAGAATAGAACTCTATGAGGTAATAGGGTCTTTTCGCCGCATTGACGAAAAGTATCCTCATAGAGGCAGAGGGCAAATAAAAAGGGGATTAACTAGGTGGAGAACGAATCCATCATCGAAGAGCGCTGGGCAGAAACTCGCGACACGCGCACGTGGCAACCTAAAATCGTTGCCGCTCTTAATATCGGTGATTTTCTCGCAATAGCAATTACTATCATCGTCGCACACGTGGTGAGTTTTGGTTGGCGTGATGCCAACGTACTCGGTCGTGCCGAAGCAACTTTGGATTACAGCGCAACCGGAATCATCATTGGCATTTTGTGGTTCATTTCCTTGGAGATTGCTAACTCACGAAATATTCGCTATCTAGGTCAAGGCAACGACGAATACCGCCTAGTTATCAAAGCAACCACGTATTTCTTCTGTGCGGTAGCAATTTTCTCGTACGTCACGACTATTGACTTTGCCCGTGCCTACATTCTGATTGCCTACCCTTTGGGTCTTGCACTTTTGCTCATTACGCGGTGGTGCCTACGCCGCTATCTAGTGCACTGGCGTAACAAGGGACGTGCGCTTACTCGCGTTATGGTGGTTTCCGACGAAATTTCCGGCGCTCACCTCTATGACACTTTGCATGGTGCTAAGCAGTCCGGTCTTAACCCGGTCGCTTTCTATCTTCCCGGTTTTGAAGCCGGCACTACCGTTGCTGGGTACGACGTACCTGTGTTGGGGTACAGCACCAATTCCCAGGAGATTCTCGAAGCCTGCCGCGCTCACAATATTCATGCGGTTGCTGTTTCTTCGGGCCACCGTCTTACCCCTAAAGAGCTTCGGTCTTTGGGCTGGGACCTGGCAGCTGGCCACGTCAAACTGATCGTTGCCCCCGCAATGACTGACATCGCCGGTCCGCGTATTCGCACTCAGCCGCTCAACGGTGTTCCACTCATTCACGTTTCGACCCCGCGCATGGAGGGTTTCTCTGCTCTGGTCAAGCGCACAATTGACATCGTCGCGGCATCTTTCGGTCTTATTCTTCTTTCCCCGCTTTTGCTGGTTGTAGCTTTGATTGTGAAGTCTGACGGAGGACCGATCTTCTTCCTGCAGCAACGTGTAGGTTACCGCGGTCGTCCTTTCCACATGGTGAAGTTCCGTTCGATGGTAACTAACGCTGAAGAGCTGAAAAAAGAGCTGATGTCGCAGAACGAGGGTAACGGCATTCTCTTCAAGATGGCTGACGATCCTCGCATTACCAAAATTGGTAAGTTCATTCGTAAGTATTCAATCGATGAACTCCCCCAGCTATGGAACGTACTCATTGGCGATATGTCGTTGGTAGGTCCTCGCCCACCTCTGGAATCTGAAGTAGAGCAGTATGAGGAAGATGCTTATCGCCGTCTGTTGGTAAAGCCCGGTATTACCGGTTTGTGGCAGGTTTCTGGCCGTTCTGATCTTTCGTGGGAAGAGTCCATTCGCTTGGATCTCTACTATGTGGAGAACTGGTCCGTTATTGGCGATATGGTCATTCTCTTCCGCACAGTTCGCGCTGTATTCGCCCAGGAAGGCGCTTACTAAACATGTAGGGATGAGAAGAAAATGCCGGTTACTTCTGTGAAGAAGCAACCGGCATTTTTGCGCTTGAAAGCACCTAGGAAGCTAAGAAAGTAGCCACGGCCTGCGGAATATGTCGGACAACCTGAGACGGCGGCACAGGTCCCTGCAGACCGCCCTGGTGGACGACGTCCGCTGCTAGATGATGGATGCGAACGGCACAGGCTGCAATCCGTGCATAATTTTCAGGTTCAGGCTTCTCTTCTCCCGATGCTGGCATGGTTGAATTTTCTTGTTCAAGAGACGCTTCATATTGAGCCAGCAGGGCACCGAGAATCCCGCATAGCGTATCTCCGCTGCCTGCAGTGGCTAGCCAGGGAGTTCCTGGAGCAACACTGATAACTTTTCCGCTGGGGGACGCAATCAGAGTAGTTGCCCCTTTCAACAGCACTGTTGCTCCGCTCAGCACAGCTGCTCGTCGCGCCCAGAAAACTGGATGCGCTTCTATGTCTGCGCGGGAGGGAGCTTTTTCTTCCCCCATCTTCTCTTCCCACCGCTGGGCATCGAGTACTTGTATCCACTGCAGAAAACCTTCCAATTCGCCGGCATGTGGAGTAAGAATTTTATGGCTACCCAGGATTGCTTCCATCGCCACCCAGCGGCCAGCTACTTCGACAGCGGCGGCGTCCAAAACTGCTGCCTCTTTCGCCTGGATAGCATGTAGGAGGTCCTGCTGTCGATATTCGGGATTAGCCCCTGATCCCGCCGCCCATGCTTGTACGTGAAGTTCCTCCGGCTTCTGCTGGCTACACACAGCTTCAGGTGTATTGAGCTGGATTTGATAGTTGAGGCGGTCTGTTCCTACGAAACGAACCATACCGGGTCCCGTATGGACGGCGGCTTGGGTGCTCATTAAAGCGGCTCCGGGATACTCTTCGCTTCCGCAAATCATCCCCAAAACTCCGCGCGTGTATTTATGGTCAAATGCTCCGGGTTGGGGCAAACAACCGACCAGTTCAGCATCGCTATAGCGAACCGCGTCAGCTGTTGTCTCCCTCAACAAATCAGAAATTCCTAAATCAGCAACCACCATTTCCCCGCAGAGAGTTTCGGCTGAAGTGAGGAAAGGGGTCTTAGCTGCAATGAAAGTCACGGTGCGTTGCGCCCACAGAACCGGTTCAAATACTTCCCCTGAATCGGCGTCTATACCGGAGGGAAGATCACAGGCAACGACCGCCGGTAGCTCCCCACGTAGCTGAATTTCCCTCAAACTCTGCACTACCTGCTGGGAAGTGTTCCGTAATCCCCCTCGGGACCCAGTTCCCAGAATTGCATCGACCACTACGGCGTAGTCGTCCAACGACTCGGGCAGCCCTGCCAGGACTTCTCCCCCGGCTTCGAGGAAAGCATCTAAGGCATGTTCGACGGCGGAACCCTCGGTAAGGAGAGCATCTACAGCGGTTCCTCCTTGAGCTAGAGATGCGCCGGCAAACAGAGCATCAGCACCGTTATTACCCTTCCCCGCCAGCAACAGCACTTTGTTCTTCGCGCTCAGATAGTTTTCAAGGGAGCTACTCAACGCCAGGGCTGCGCGTTGCATCAGATAACCGTCGTAGTCCGGTGCGCTGACCACCGGCTCTTCAATAGCACGAATAGTACTTCCTGAATAGGCAGAAATCATCGGCTTTCTCCTTCCACGGCAGGTTCCACTGATATGAGCTGGTGAGCCCCCTCAGCGTCAATCTGCAGTAAAATTTCCTGTTCTTCTAGCGTGAGGTGTTCGGCAACCACAGAGGCAATTGCAACAGGGTCATCGTGGGTAATAGTCAGATGCCAGCGATTAATACCTAAGGATGCTGCGCGATCCGCAACCGTGCCCGTAGTAACTACGAAGGGCGCGCCGTCGTCAGTATTTTCAATCCAGCAATGCTGCCATACCATGCCACTCGGTGCACGCAACGCCTTAGCGATTGCCTCCTTAGCCGCAAAACGAGCCGCCAATGATCGGAGCGTTTTTCCCCTTTCTGCCGGCACAAATACGCGCTCTATCAGCGCAGGATTTCTCTCAATAATGAAGGCAAACCGGTCAAGGTTTACCACGTCGATGCCCGTACCTATAATCACTGCGGCGGTCCTTTCCTCTGTATCCAGTTTAGACACCCGCGCCATCAGGGCACGAAAAAGGGACGCCCCCCCTGGCAGGTAGCGTCCCTTTTTACTTCACCTTAGCTCAAGCTAGTGAGTAGTCTGTTTACTCAACAGTCACTGACTTTGCAAGGTTACGAGGCTGATCAACATCCAGACCCTTAGCACCGGAGAGTGCGCAAGCGAAAATCTGCAAAGGCACGGTAGCCAGCAGAGGCTGCAGCAAAGTGGGGCACTGGGGGTAACGGATAATGTGGTTGGAGTAAGGCTCCACTGCGGAGTCGCCTTCTTCTGCAATCACAATGGTTACTGCACCACGGGCGCGGACTTCCTGAATGTTCGATACGACCTTGGAGTGCAAGGAATCGCGACCGCGAGGTGAAGGAACAACCACGAAGATGGGCTGACCCTCTTCGACCAGAGCGATCGGACCGTGTTTGAGCTCGCCAGCGGCGAATCCTTCAGCATGAATGTAAGCGATTTCCTTGAGCTTCAAAGCGCCTTCTAGCGCTACGGGGAAGCCAACGTGGCGGCCGAGGAAGAGCACCGAATCGGAGTCCTTCATCTCAATGCCCAGATCCTTGATCTGCTGTTCGTTGTCCAGGATTGCCTGAATTTTCTCAGGCATAGCCTGCAGTTCTTTCAGAACGCTCTGGATTTCGTCCTTGTACATGTTGCCGCGCAACTGTGCGAGGTATAGACCCAGCAAGTAAGCTGCGGCGATCTGGGACAGAAATGCCTTGGTGGAGGCAACAGCAATCTCAGGACCTGCGTGGGTGTACAGAGCAGCGTCTGATTCACGAGGCAGGGTGGAGCCGGTGGTGTTGCAGATGGAAACAACCTTGGCGCCCTGTTCCTGTGCATGGCGCACAGCCATCAGAGTGTCCATGGTCTCACCGGACTGAGAAAGGGAAACGACCAGGGTCTTCTCGTTCACAATGGGATCCCGGTAGCGGAACTCATGTGCGAGCTCAACTTCGGTGGGGATACGGCACCAGTGCTCGATAGCGTAGCGTGCAACCTGACCTGCATAGGCAGCGGTACCGCAAGCTACCACGATGATCTTATCGATGGAGCGCAGAATCGAGTCATCGATCTTGAGCTCGTCAAGAGTCAGGTTACCCTTTTCATCGAAACGCCCCATCAGGGTATCGCGCACAGCCGCGGGCTGTTCGTGAATTTCTTTCTCCATGAAGGAGTCAAAGCCGCCCTTTTCAGCAGCTGCTGCGTCCCACTCGATAGCGTAGGGCTTGCCTTCTGCAGCGTTACCTTCGAAGTCGATAATGCTGTAGGAGGTAGCGGTAATGGTAACGATCTGATCCTGGCCCATTTCAACTGCGCTCTTGGTGTAGTCGATGAAACCGGAAACATCAGAACCAAGGAAGTTTTCGTTTTCGCCCAGACCGATAACCAAAGGTGAGTTGCGGCGGGTTGCCACTACTTCATCTTTGTGATCTGCGTGAATAGCCAAGATGGTGAAGGCACCTTCAAGACGATTCGAAGCGAGGCGAAGAGCCTCGGTCAGGTTTTTGTCCTCAAGCTTGTTGTAAATGCTTGCAATGAGGTTTGCTGCGATTTCAGTGTCAGTTTCTGACTTGAATTCCACACCTTCAGCGAGAAGTTCGGTGCGAAGCTCTGCGAAGTTTTCGATAATGCCGTTGTGCACAACAGCCATTTTGCCGCCGTCGACCACATGGGGGTGAGCGTTTGCATCGGTAGGTCCGCCGTGGGTTGCCCAGCGGGTGTGTCCAATTCCGATGTTTGATTCTGAGAGAGGGTGAGCTTCTACTTCTTTGGCAAGGTTGACGAGCTTGCCCGCTTTTTTGCGGTACTCAATACCTTCGTCACCAATGACTGCTACACCAGCGGAGTCATAACCACGGTATTCCTGGCGGCGGAGACCTTCCAGGAGCACATCGTATGCACCATGACCGAATTCTTTACCGTCTAGGGTATGACCCAGACCTACATATCCAACAATTCCACACATGTGGGTAATAATACCTGAGAGCAGGTGTATGTACTGGTAAACACTCGTGTTGTCCACTCTTCGGTTATCTATTGCGTTTATCTCATCCTTCAAGTCTTTTAAGCTCTAAAGATTAGGTTGCGGGCATTCGTATAACTAAGATATTGACAATGAGCGCCGCTTCATTATTGCCAAAGTTCTCCCCGTACACCGAGCTTGATCGAACTACATGGGCTCGACTCGCTTCAGAAATTCAGGTTCCTCTCACCCAAGAGGAGATTGAAGACCTTCGTGGTTTAGGGGAAACAATGAATGTTGAGGAAGTTCGGCAAGTTTATTTGCCCCTTTCTCGGCTGCTGAATCTCTATGTGAATGCCACCAGCTCTCTCAACCATATGACTAATGATTTCCTTGGGGTCTCCCAGCGCCGTGTTCCATTTATTATTGGAGTCGCTGGTTCGGTGGCTGCCGGGAAGTCAACTACCGCTCGTATTCTGCAAGCACTTTTGCGCCGCTGGCCATCTACCCCTCGTGTACAACTCGTCACTACCGACGGTTTTCTTTATCCCAATGCTGAGCTAGAGCGACGGGGAATCATGGATCGTAAGGGGTTTCCTGAGTCATATAATCGACGCGCGCTCTTACGGTTTGTTTCGGAGATCAAATCTGGAGCACCTGTGGTTACTGCACCGAAGTATTCGCATCTCTACTACGATATTTTGCCCGATGAGTGTATCGAGGTTACTGCCCCGGACGTCCTGATTGTTGAAGGGCTAAATGTTTTAGCACCGGCGAAGACGGGTGCAAACGATAAGGCGGCGCTTTCCCTCAGCGATTTTTTTGATTTCTCTATCTATGTGGACGCGCGGACTTCCGACATCGAACGCTGGTACATCGAACGTTTTCTTTCATTGCGGGACTCGGCATTCCAAAATCCCCACTCACACTTCAATAAGTATGCGGATTTGGACGACGACGCTGCGAAAGATTTGGCTCATTCCATTTGGAAATCGATTAATGAACCAAATCTGATTGAAAATGTGCGCCCCACTCGCGGTCGAGCTACCCTTATTCTCTCCAAAAGCGCAGATCATACTATTTCGCGCGTCCTGCTCCGTAAGAACTAAGAGGTTAGCGATGGATCTTCCCCGTCGTCATGTGCTGTGGCTGGGCCCCCCGCGTCAATCTCTGTGTTGGTCAATAAAGCCCTCCCTCTAAAGCCTCAAAATTGGGCGCCTGAGGACTTAACATCTGTAGGCACAGTACGGTATGTTTTGCCGATTCCCCGGAAGCGCAGTGGTTAGCGAAGAACGCACATCGCTTTGGTTTCATCCTCCGCTTCCCCTATGGGAAACATGAGATAACGGGGTATTGGTTTGAGTCCTGGCATTACCGTCATATCGGGGAAAGTGAAGCACAGCGTTATCAGAACGCCGACGCCGCAAGCTTGGAAGAATGGTGGGGATTCGAACCTGCACCACAGTATCTCAGTTAGATGTACGAACAATTAATTCCCATCACCTCTAATTTTGGGTGAAGAACTCCCCCTTATGTTCGCCGTGAGAAGTCACACTTGCTTTCCTGGTAAATATTTTCGATAAATTATTCCCAATCTGTCTAGGCAAGATTATTCTTGAACTCATGCTTAGTGGATATAAAGATTTTATTACCCGTGGAAACGTCATTGACCTTGCAGTAGGTCTTATCATTGGCGGCGCTTTCACTACCGTTGTTAACGCACTTGTTGAGAGTGTACTTATGCCTGCAATTGCAATGATTTTCCAGGCTCCCAACTTCGATAGCTGGTTGGCTTTTGGCGACGTCAAGGTCGGCGTCTTCTTGACCGCAGTCGTCAACTTCCTTATCGTTGCAGCAGCTCTGTATTTCTGCATCGTCATGCCCATCAACAAGATGAACGAACACCGCGCTGCAAAGCTTGGCACTGAGGATCTTGCTGACGAAGCTGAAGATCCCCAGTTGGTTCTCCTCAAAGAAATTCGCGACGCTATCTCAGCGCCTAAGGGTGACCCCCGCGTCTAATTTCTTTTGAGTCAAAATAAAAATGCCCCGCATCGTATGATGCGGGGCATTTTTGTTTCTCTATCAGCCCGAGATACAAGAAAGCGCCCGCCTCCGGTCAGTGTTTCTCCTGACAGAAAGCGAGCGCCTTATTACTCTGCAAAGATGAAGGTACTTAGGCGAGTGCTCGCTTGAAAGTAGCCTGCAAATCTTCAAAGAGGGGGTGGGAACTCTCGATGCCGGTTAGTTCAGTAACCACTGCTGGCAGTTCCACTGAACCATCCTTGACAGCAGCGAGCTTACTCTGGAGTTCCACAGCTTCAGGATCTTCCTGAACATCGAACTTCAGCAAAGCCTCAACAGCGGCCAGGAGTCCGCTTACCGGGCGCCCCATCTCGGCAAGTTCTGCTGCAGGACCGATGAATCGTTCGTTGCGGCTAGCCTTGCGCAACGGCGGCAAAGATACCGGCTGAGAAGTTATTAACGAGCATCTCGAAACCGGAGCGGATTTTGCCGTCCCACAGACCGTCAAGCTTCTTCATGCACCATGCAGCCAGAGGGCCCATAATCATAGCGCCGAGGAACATGGGCGACTTTGCACCATCTTCGCCGACAAATACCTCTGCAGAGGCACCCATGATGACGCCCATAGTTGCAGCAGCACCAACCACACCGCCGCGGTGTTCGTAAATGAGCTTGCCGCCGGTGTATGCAATCAGAATGGGGAGCAAGAAGAAGACCATGGGGTCGACCATGGACGAAATTTTCTCGTTGGGGAAAAAGCCCTTAGGAATAAAGAGTGCGGTAATGAGTCCCCAGGCAATAAATGCACCGATGTTGGGCATAATCATGCTGGAGAGGAATGTACCCAGCTTTTGTACGCGAACGCGAATAGAGGTGCGCTCCACGTTGGTTTCAGTCATTGAAACCCCTAACTTACTTTATGTGTGAACCTTTCTGCTAACAGATATCTCTGAAAACACTAAGCTCACATATCATTTCTAGGCTGAAAAGACAATTCAGATGTCTAGATTCTACACTTTTAAGTCACATATCTGTACAGATTTATCCCAGATATGAGAAGAGGGAAGACGCCGTTCGGCGTCTTCCCTCTATTGATGGAAATTCTTACAGTGAAAGCTCTGCAGTCACTACATCAGCTAGACGTTGAGCCACGCTATCCGCTGTTTCCTGGTCAGCAGCTTCAACCATGACGCGCACCAAAGGTTCGGTGCCTGAGGGACGCAGCAAAACTCTACCGCTCTCCCCCAGCTCCTTCTCTGCTTCAGCTACAGCATCTTGCAGAGCAACCGAATCTTTCACGCCGTCGCGGTCAACGCCCTTGACGTTGATGAGCTTCTGCGGCGTAGGTTGCATCCGTGCTGCCAACTCACTCAAAGGAAGTCCCGTATGAGCGACCTCAGCGGCAAGATGAAGACCGGTCAAAACGCCGTCGCCAGTTGTTGCATAATCACTCATAATCACGTGACCAGACTGCTCGCCACCGAGGTTAAACCCGTTAGCGTTCATCGATTCAAGAACGTAGCGGTCCCCGACAGAAGTGCGTTCCAGCTTAATGCCTTGCTCTTTCAGGTACAGCTCGAGACCCAAAGAGCTCATCACTGTAGCAACCAAGGTATTGTCTTTGAGGCGACCTGCATCCTTCATCGCAACAGCGATAATGGACATAATTTTGTCGCCGTCCACCATGTTGCCCTGCTCATCCACTGCCAAGCAGCGATCGGCATCGCCGTCATGGGCAATACCCATATCAGCACCGTGTTTTACCACGGCAGCCTGGAGCTTTTCGGGGTGCGTAGAGCCCACGCCGTCGTTGATATTCGTGCCATCTGGCTCGGCCGCCAAAACAATAACCTTCGCCCCCAGCGTGCGAAACGCGTCGGGAGAAACACCGGATGCTGCACCGTTAGCACAGTCAAGAACAACAGTCAGACCATTAAGACGACGATGCTCTGGCATGGTGGAAAGCAAGTGAGTGATGTAACGATCCTCGCCGTCAGCAAGCGGGCGAATTCGCCCTACTTCGCCGCCGATTGGAGCACGAAAATCTTTCTCCTTGAATAACTTTTCAATAGAATCTTCAAGCGAATCATCCAGCTTCTTACCCCCGCGAGCAAGGAATTTAATTCCGTTGTCTTCTGCAGGATTGTGTGAAGCCGAGATCATGACACCGAAGTCCGCATCGGTTGCGCTGACCAAATATGCTGCTGCCGGTGTGGGGACCATGCCAGCGTCCCACACGTCTACACCGGAAGCGGCAAAGCCCGCCATCATTGCTGACCCAATGAACTCACCGCTAATGCGAGAGTCATGGGCAATAACAGCTTTGGGTCGCGCACCCTTTTTTACCGTATTGAACCCCAAAACGATGGAGGCGGCTTGAGCAAGCTCGAGTGCCATACTCGGAGTGATTAGCTCGTTTGCAAGTCCGCGTACACCGTCAGTTCCAAATAATCTCTTAGACATCACTGGTTATTCTACGCCCTGAAGGCTACTTTGTATCTTCTTTCAGTACTGGGAAGCCCTCAGGATTTTCAGGTTCGTCGTCTTCGAACACATCAGAACCAGAACCAACAATGAGCGGGTCCACCGTTCCTACTACTTTGTGATCTTTGTTGGGGTAGTCAAACTGCGTCAAAACGTAACGCATAGCTTCCAAACGTGCGCGCTTCTTATCGTTAGATTTGACTACCGTCCAAGGAGCATCACCGGTATCAGTGTAGAAGAACATAGCTTCTTTAGCTTCGGTGTAGTCATCCCACTTATCTAAGGATGCAAGGTCTGTGGGGGACAGCTTCCACTGGCGCACGGGATCGGTCCGGCGGGAGTCAAAGCGAGCCAGTTGCTCTGCGCGGGTTACAGAGAACCAGAACTTAATGAGCTTAATGCCCGAGTTTACTAGCATGCGTTCCAACTCGGGAGCTTCGCGCATAAATTCGTAGTATTCCTGCGAGTTGCAATAACCCATGACGCGCTCGACGCCGGCGCGATTGTACCAGGAGCGGTCCATCAGCACGATTTCGCCGCCAGCAGGCAGATGCTTAATGTAGCGTTGGAAGTACCACTGGGTCTGTTCAATTTCGGTCGGTTTTTCCAGCGCAACCACGCGTGACCCGCGGGGGTTCAGATGCTCAGTGAAGCGCTTAATAGCTCCACCCTTACCAGCTGCATCGCGACCTTCAAAAATAATAAGTAGCTTCTGCCCGGTATCTTTGAACCAGAGCTGAAGCTTCAGCAGTTCAATCTGGAGGGCGCGCTTCTCCCGCTCGTATTCTTTTCGGCCTAGCTTCTCGTCGTAGGGGTACCCCTTTTTCCAAGCATCCGATTTTTTGCTATCGCCTTTTAGTTTCTTCTGTAGCGACGAAATTTCGTCCAGTTCAGCAGAGTAGTCCTCCACGACAGATACGCGTCGAGTCTCTTTCTTCAATGCCGATTTAATAGCATTGTTGTGCTCGCCACCGGGAGTAGTCTCACCGGTTTTTGCCTGATCCTGGGTCGAAACTTCTTTGTCCGCCGAGGTTTTACGAGGGGCTACCATAGCTTACCTTTCATAGAGTGACATGTGGTTCCAGTCATATTCTATGTGAGAGAGCTCCTACAAGTATTTGTTACATCTATTTAGACTTTATGAAAATCTCATTCAGCCTGTATCTTGGGTATATCTGAACATAAAGCAAAAGGCAGAGCCGAAATCGGCTCTGCCTTTTGAGTAAGAACTTGACGTTCGAAGCGTTGATTAACGCTTGGAGAACTGTGAAGCCTTACGTGCCTTCTTGAGGCCTGCCTTCTTACGTTCGATAACGCGTGCGTCACGAGTCAAGAAACCAGCCTTCTTCAGGGCAGGACGGTTGTTCTCTACGTCAATCTCATTGAGTGCGCGTGAGATACCCAGGCGCAGAGCGCCTGCCTGACCTGATACGCCGCCGCCATTGATACGTGCGATGACATCGTAAGCGCCTTCAAGCTCAAGAAGCTTGAAAGGATCGTTTACTTCCTGCTGGTGAAGCTTATTGGGGAAGTAGGTAGCAAGTTCCTGACCGTTAATAATCCACTTTCCGGTGCCGGGCACAACGCGAACGCGTGCAACAGCTTCCTTGCGACGTCCCACTGCTGAACCGGAAACGGTAAGCGCGGGGCGAGCTGCCTTTGCTTCTTCTGCTACGGGAGCGGAAGATTCAGAGGTGTAGCTAGTGACCTCTTCTTCGTTTACAATCTGCTCTTCGTTCTGAGCCACGATTTCTCCTAATGTTCTTTCGTTGGCCCGAATTACTGGGCGACCTGGGTGATTTCGAAGGTCTTGGGCTGCTGAGCAGCGTGCGGGTGCTCTGCACCTGCGTAAACCTTGAGGTTCTTCAGCTGCTGAGCCGCAAGCTTGTTCTTAGGAAGCATACCCTTAACAGCCTTTTCTACGGCGCGAACGGGGTTGGTTTCCAAGAGTTCAGCATAAGATACCGACTTCAGACCACCTGGGTAGCCTGAGTGACGGTATGCACGCTTCTGTTCAAGCTTTGCACCGGTTAGTGCAACCTTTTCAGCGTTGATGATGATGACAGAATCGCCGGTATCAACATGAGCAGCAAAGGTCGGCTTGTGCTTTCCGCGCAGCAGTGTTGCGGTCTGGCTGGCAAGACGACCCAGGACAACGTCAGTAGCGTCAATGACGTGCCACTGGCGCTCTACTTCACCGGGCTTGGGAGTGTAAGTGCGCAAAATTTCGCCTTTGTCTCGTATGTACATATGGCGCTTAGTTGGGTATCGCGCCTCTTTCAACGTGCGATTAGCAGGGTTTGGGTGAGGACCAAACGCATCTACTCGTTCACAAACTCCCTGGGCGCATCTTTCTTTTCTGCTCTGCAACCAAGCTGTAGAAAGGCGCACGTGAATCAGGGCGGAACACGCACAACGTATGAAACTATACATCAGGTATTTTGCTTAATCCACATGAACTAGCTGTAAATCACTGGTTTAATCTTTGAAATACCATGTTTGTAATTCAACTCTCTTAAGAGCCAGCCATTATGTTTTCCACAGTTCTAACGTGGATTTAAAGGGAGCTCTCTCATCGCCCGTGCCTGATCTGCTTGTACTCGATAGAGGTCCGCCGCCGGATACTCGATATGTGCTAAAGCAAGACCACGAGGGCTAGCAAGTCGCACATCAGAATCGCGCCGTGGATTTTCAATACGACTTCCCAACCACACGAGGTCTTTTTTGCCTTGCCCTACGAGCACCAGCGATGCAACCAAAGTCCGTACCATATTGTGGCAGAAAGCATCCGCACGGATAGATGCCTCCACTAGACCATCATCTCTACGAGTAAAAAAAATCTCTCGCAATTCGCGAATGGTAGTCGAGCCCTCTCTCGGCTTACAGAACGAAAGAAAATTATGTAACCCCAGTAAATTCTGAGCCGCTGAGTTCATTAAGTCCAGATTGAGCTCATCGTCAATCTGCCATGCCATATGCCGGACGAGCGGGTCAGATCCCTTGGACATGAAACCGTCTTCAATTAAGTAGCGATATTTTCTTTCTAATGCGGAAAACCTCGCATCAAAAGTATGAGGCACTTCCTGGGCAGAGAACACGGTAATAGCTTTTTGGAGAATACCGTGCAATCGAGTTGGTACTCCCAGCTCCTGTTCGGCGTCGTTGAGGCATTTACTCATTGCTCCCCGGAGTTTACGTGGCAGAGCTTGCGCTGGCGAGAGCCCGCTCCTTCCGGCAGCACTCTCCCACTTATCTTCGGGGATATCGCAATGTATGACTTGATGTAGAGCATGCACTCCCGCGTCAGTACGACCAGCTACAGTGACGTAGATGGGCTGGCGAAAAATCATGGCGAGGGCCTCTTCAACCACTCCTTGTACCGTCACCAGCTGAGGTTGCTTTGCCCACCCTGCAAAGGGGAAACCATCGTAAGCTAAGTCCACCCGAACGCGTTGGGTACTTACCTCACCAAGATCTTCGTCTGCCACGGTCTCTCCCCTTCGTATCACCCGATACCTCACATTCTTTAAAACAAAACTGCCGCCCACAGTTTACCTGTGAGCGGCAATTTAGAGCTAAAAGCTCAAAATCCGATTATTCGGAAATTTTCTGAGCAGCTTCGCCACCAGCAGGTGCGTAACCTGCAGCCTTAGCTGATTCAGCATTATCGAACCAGATTTCAGCCCTGGTGGATGAGTACCAGCGTGAACCAGGCACGTGGTACTTCATGGAGTCAGAATTACCCTTGACTTCAAAGCCCTCGGGAGCCTCGCCGGACTCAAGAGGTGCATGTGAGCCAGCAGGCAGGTCTGAAGAATCGGTTGCAGTAGCTGCTACAGGAGCTTCAGTCTTTGCTTCTTCAGCGGGAACTGACTTAGTAGCTACCTGAGTTGCTTCTTCAACAACTGCAGCAGATGCAACAGGCTCCATCACAAGTTCAATAACAGCCATGGGAGCGTTATCGCCCTTGCGGTTACCAATCTTGGTGATACGAGTGTAGCCACCGGGGCGTTCTGCCATTGCAGGCGCAATAACGGTGAAGAGCTCGTGAACTACAGATTTGTCGGTCAAGGAGCGCAGAACGCGACGGCGTGCAGCAAGATCGCCCTTCTTAGCGAAGGTAATCAAGCGTTCAGCCACAGGGCGCATCCGCTTAGCCTTGGTAACGGTAGTGGTGATGCGCTTGTGCTCAAACAACTGCTGGGACAGGTTGTTGAGCATCAGACGCTCGTGTGTTGGGCTACCGCCGAGGCGGGGACCCTTAGTGGGAGTAGGCATAATTATTTCTCCATGGAATTACAGTTCCGTGGTCTCCATCATGGAGTCTTTTGGAACCAAGCTTTTGACGTTTAGGTTCGCCTTTATAGGCTGGACCGAAGCAGGATTTAGATATCTCCGTAGCCGTCTTCGTCATCGTGCATACGAGCAAGTTCAAAACCGGGAGGTGAATCCTTGAGTGCTAGACCAAGCTCGGTAAGCTTCGCCTTGACCTCATCGATAGACTTTGCACCGAAGTTACGAATATCCATAAGATCCGCTTCACTGCGTGCAACGAGCTCACCCACGGTGTGGATGCCCTCACGCTTAAGGCAGTTGTAGGAACGTACTGACATTTCGAGATCTTCAATCGGAAGAGCAAGATCAGCAGCCATTGATTCGTCAGCAGGTGACGGACCAACCTCAATACCTTCAGCTGCGGTATTGAGTTCGCGTGCCAAGCCGAACAGCTCAACCAGGGTGCTACCTGCCGATGCGACTGCATCGCGAGGAGCAATAGCTTCCTTGGTTTCGACGTCCAAAGTAAGGGAGTCGAAGTCAGTGCGCTGCTCCACACGAGTTGCATTCACACGGAATGTAACCTTCAGAACGGGTGAGTAAATGGAGTCAACCGGGATACGGCCAACTTCGCTATCTCCGCTCTTGTTCTGAGCTGCTGAAACGTAGCCGCGACCACGCTCAATAGTCAGCTCAGCGTCGAAGTTTGCTCGTGAGTTCAGGTGCGCAATGTGCAAATCCTGGTTGTGGATCTCCACACCTGCGGGAACCTCGATGTCTGCTGCGGTGAGTTCACCTTCACCCTGCTTGCGCAGGTATGCAACAACAGGTTCATCGTTCTCAGATGAAATTGAAAGCTGCTTGAGATTCAAGATGATTTCAGTGACATCTTCGGTAACGCCCTCAACGGTGCTAAATTCATGCAGCACGCCATCGATGCGAATGCTGGTTACAGCGGCACCGGGGATTGATGAGAGCAGGGTTCGACGAAGCGAGTTACCCAGGGTGTAGCCGAAGCCCGGTTCGAGGGGCTCGATGGTGAAGCGAGAGCGGTTTTCCGCTACTACTTCTTCACTCAAAGTGGGGCGCTGTGCAATAAGCACGATGTTTCCTTTCGGTGAGCATCCGCTATATGAGCTCACAGGGTTGGGAAAACAAGGGATAAGGAAGCAGACGAAGCAGTCTGTCCAATGATCACCTAGCCTTGGGCTGGGTAACCGCCCGGACGGATCCGGGAGACGGCATCAATTAGACGCGGCGACGCTTCGGAGGACGGCAACCGTTGTGTGCAACGGGGGTAACGTCCTGAATCGAACCAACTTCCAGGCCGGTAGCCTGAAGTGAGCGGATTGCGGTTTCGCGACCTGAGCCCGGGCCCTTAACGAATACGTCTACCTTACGAACACCATGTTCCTGAGCGCGCTTTGCAGCGGTTTCAGCAGCCATCTGTGCAGCATAAGGAGTTGACTTGCGTGAGCCCTTGAAGCCCATTTCGCCAGCTGAGGACCATGAAATAACAGCACCGGTAGGATCGGTAATCGATACGATGGTGTTGTTAAAAGTTGACTTAATGTGTGCCTGACCGGCAACAATATTCTTGCTTACCTTGCGGCGGCCAGCAGTTTTACGTGCCGCTGCGCGAGTCTTGGGAGGCATGTATTGATTCTCCTACAAAGGTTGGTTATACGTTGGTTCAACGAAGAAATTGTTGAACTGAAACAACGCGTTATTACTTCTTCTTACCAGCGACAGTACGCTTGGGACCCTTACGGGTACGTGCGTTGGTCTTGGTACGCTGACCGTGAACCGGAAGACCGCGACGGTGACGCAGACCCTGGTAGCTACCAATTTCGACCTTACGACGAATGTCAGCAGCAACCTCACGGCGAAGGTCACCTTCAACCTTGTAGTTACCTTCGATGAAGTCACGAAGTGCAACGAGCTGCGAATCATCAAGATCCTTTACCCGTACATCGGGGCTAACGCCAGTTGCCTCGAGTGCTTCGTGAGCACGGGTCTTGCCCACGCCGTAAATGTAAGTAAGAGCTACTTCCACGCGCTTTTCGCGGGGAAGATCGACTCCAGCGAGACGTGCCATATTGGCTGTTCTCCTTATTTGTTTCAGAGGTCTATGGCATCACTGCCCGAGAGTATTCTCGGTCCCCGGCCTCTGGATCCGGAGGTATCCCATCAAAAGAGAGGAGCGGTGCCTATATCATTATTTGTCCCTAAGGACTCAAGCAGTCAACAGCTAAATTAGCCCTGGCGCTGCTTGTGACGCGGGTTTTCGCAGATCACCATGACATTGCCTTTACGGCGAATCACTTTGCACTTATCGCAGATCGGCTTAACGCTCGGCTTGACCTTCATCGCATTCCTTTGCGTTGATTGCAATTCTTTGCATTGATTGATTTACGGGATAAGAGGTTTCCGTTGGAACACGTTACCCCTTAACATGAAATGCACGCCGGCGAACCGACGCAAACTTCATGGGCTTATTTGTAGCGGTAGACGATACGACCACGTGAGAGGTCGTAAGGAGACAGTTCCACTACAACCCGATCCTCGGGGAGAATTCGAATGTAGTGCTGACGCATTTTTCCTGAGATGTGCGCAAGAACCTTGTGTCCGTTATCTAGCTCAACGCGGAACATTGCGTTGGGTAGAGCTTCTACTACAGAACCTTCAATCTCAATGACGCCGTCTTTTTTGGCCATATCCTCCGCTAACGTCGGTGTTCGTAACGTCCGCCACGAACAACAGTTTGATAGTTGAATTGTCTTTCAGCGCACACAAAGTACACGGTAGTGACAACCAACTATCAAGTGTACGGGAACTATTCTTAAAAGTTAACTGGTTTCTCGTCACATTCACGGCTGGTAGCAGTTTTCGTTTTATTCCTGAGCAGCCAACTGACCACAAGCGCCGTCGATATCGGAACCTCTCGTATCCCGGATGGTCGTCGGTATCCCGTGAGCACGCAGTCGTTCTACAAAGTTTTGTTCTACACCCTTACGGGATGCTGTCCATTTTGACCCTGGAGTGGGGTTGAGTGGGATGGGGTTAACATGAACCCAACCGCGCCCACGCGATGCAAGTTTTTTGCCGAGGAGGTCAGCACGCCATCCTTGATCGTTGATGTCTTTGATGAGGGCGTACTCGATAGAGATGCGGCGGCCCGTGGTGCGGTAGTAGCTGTAGGCGGCATCCAGCGCTTCATCTACTTTCCAGTGAGTGTTGATGGGGATAAGCTCGTCGCGTAGTTCATCATCAGGTGCATGAAGAGAGAGCGCCAGAGTGATGGGAAGCTTTTCCATTTCAAATTTACGCATACCGGGTACCAGTCCAACGGTGGACATTGTGAGTCCACGCGCAGAAATACCTAGTCCTTCAGGAGCAGGGTCAATCAGACGGTGGACTGCTCCCATGGTGCGTTTATAATTCGCTAGAGCTTCGCCCATGCCCATAAAGACGATGTTGGAGACTCGCAAAGGACGCGTATCCTCGTGCCCATCCTCAGCCTGTTCGATGCCCTTCATCTGCTGCAGATAGCGCGCACCTGCCACAACCTGTTCTACAATTTCTGCGGTAGAAAGGTTTCGGGTGAGGCCCTGCTGCCCAGTGGCGCAGAAAGGGCAGTTCATTCCACAACCTGCTTGCGAGGAGATACACATGGTCACGCGATTTTCGTAGCGCATAATCACGGACTCCACCAAGGCACCGTCGAACAGACGGTGAACAATCTTGAGGGTATCGCCGCCGTCTGCCTCTAACGTACGAACGTTGGTTAGCAGCTTGGGCATAGCTTTAGCTACCATCTCCTCGCGATCGGCGGCAGGAAGGTCAGTCATTTGAGCGGGATCATCAATGAGCCTTTCAAAATAATGCTTTGAAAGCTGAGACGCGCGGAATGGCTTATAGCCTAGCTCTTCCAGGAACTTCTTGCGTCCTGCCATATCGAAGTCCGCAATATGAGCCGGGGGTTGTTCTCGTCGAGGAGCTTTAAGGGCGATTTGACCTGGTTCAGGGCGTATGGTTGAAATTTCAACCGGTACTTTAGTGGTTTCAGTCATGTTCATGTTCCTTCCGCTGTCTATTCAGTTTCTTGAACTGAGCAATTAGACCGATAGCGAGGTAAAAAGTATTAGGCGGGAATGGGTTTGACGGTAACGCCAAGTTTAGACAATTCCGATGCTCCGCCATCTTCTGCTGTGAGAACCCAAATACCATCAGAGTGGATAGCAACGGAATGTTCCCACTGGCAGGCGTCGCCGCCGTCATTGGTTTTGATTGTCCAGTCGTCTGCTAGCACGTGTGTCTCAATCGAGCCGGTCACTAGCATGGGCTCTATAGCGAGGGCCATCCCCTTTTTCAAGCGGGGGCCAAGATCTCTAGCGGCATAGTTCAGGACGTCAGGAGCCATGTGCATGGAAGTACCGATGCCGTGCCCGACAAAGTCTTCAATAATTCCGTACTTATCGCCAGTTTCTTCACGGACGAACTGTTCGATAGCTACGCCGATTTCACCGACTTTTCGAGCACTGGCAACAGCAGCGATTCCATGCCACAGAGCCGCTCGGGTAATTTCAGAAAGCTCACGTCGCTCTGCAGATGCATTCCCTACCATTACGGTGCGGGCAGAATCGCCATTCCAAATTTTACCCGTTGCAGGGTCGGTGAGTACCGCTCCCCCATCGATGGAAACCATATCCCCCTCGAGCAGCTCTCGGGGTCCAGGAATCCCATGCACTACTTCGTCATTGACAGAAGCACAAATCATCGCCGGATAATCATAATATCCCAAGAAATTTGAAGTAGCGCCGTTGGCAGTGATTATCTCTCGGAAGGCAGAATCCAAATCTGCAGTGGTCTTCCCAGGAGCAACAGCTGCAACCGCCGCATCCAATGCACGAGAAGTGACGACTCCAGCCTTAGCCATCCAAGCTAGCTGAGCATCAGTTTTGTATTCAATACGGCGCACTCTTACTCCTTCTTATGCTAGATTTCCTGTCTAGCAAACCTGTCCATCTTCATTTAAATGGCTGTGCCCCCGCAATGACCGGGGGCACAGTGCTCATAAATTTATTTCAAAGCGTCTAACAAACGCTCTGTAACTTCATCAATTTCGCCGAGACCGTTTACTTCTTTAATCAGACCGCGTTCACGATAAATTGACAACAACGGAGCGGTCTCTTTTTCATAAACGTTCAGACGGTGGCGAATGACTTCTTCATTGTCATCTGTACGTCCTTGCTCAGCGGCACGACCCAAAAGACGCTGTACGAGCTCCTCATTATCCGCAACAAGAAGCAGAACCTGATCAATTTCCTCATTATTCTCAGCGAGGATGGTATCAAGTTCGTGAACCTGCTCCGGGTTACGAGGATAGCCATCTAGCAGGAAGCCATCCTTGGTGTCGTCTTCTGCTAAACGAGCACGAACCATCTTATTCGTTACTGAATCTGGAACCAGATTTCCCGAATCGATGTAGCTCTTAGCTTCTTTTCCGAGATCGGTCTCTTCCTTGATGTTCTTACGGAAGATATCGCCAGTAGAAATAGCAGGAATCGAAAGCTGTTCAGAAATCTTCACAGCCTGGGTGCCTTTACCGGCACCGGGAGGACCAATAATCAACAAACGGTTCATCGGAGCAATCCTTCATAGTTTCTTTGTTGGAGCTGAGCGTCAATCTGCTTCACAGTATCTAGACCAACGCCGACCACGATTAGCAGCGATGCACCGCCAAACGGGAAGTTCTGATTAGCGTTGAACAGAATGAGAGCTACCAGCGGAATCATTGCAATAACAGCAAGGTAGAGAGCGCCAGGAAGGGTAATACGGTTCAACACATACGTGAGGTAACGTTCCGTGGGCTTACCTGCACGCACACCAGGAATAAACCCACCATACTTCTTCATGTTGCCTGCAACTTCTTCTGTATTGAACGTGATGGAAACGTAGAAGTATGCGAAGCCGAGAATGAGCAAGAAGTACAGAGCAATATAGAGCGGATGATCACCCTTGACCAAATAGTCATTAATCCAAGAAACCCAAGCCGGCGGCGGAGTACCGTCAGATGGAGTATTGAACTGAGCCAGAAGACCAGGAATCATCAACAACGATGAAGCGAAAATCAATGGAATAACACCAGCCATATTGACCTTCAACGGAATATAAGTTGAAGTACCGCCAATGGTGCGGCGTCCAATCATTCGCTTTGCATACTGAACAGGAATGCGACGCTGAGACTGCTCCACGAACACGACGGCGATGATTACGAGCAGCCCCACTGCACAAACAGCGGCGAAAATCCCCCAGCCATTGGCAGTTGCAATATTACCCATTGCGGTGGGGAACGATGCAGCGATTGAAGTGAAAATGAGCAGGGACATACCGTTGCCCACGCCCTTTTCAGTAATCTGTTCACCCAACCACATGATGACGCCTGTACCGGCAGTCAACGTGATAACTATCAGTAAAATATTGATAAAGCTATCGTCGGGGATAATCGGCAGGGGGCAGTTACCCAGTAGTGTGCCAGATCGTGCCAACGAAATAATAGTGGTGGAGTTCAACAAAGCCAGCAGAATCGTCAAATAACGAGTGTACTGAGTAAGCTTTGTCTGACCTTGTGCACCTTCTTCATGCAACTCTTGGAAACGTGGAATCACCACGCGCAACAGCTGAACGATAATCGATGCGGTGATGTACGGCATCACGCCTAGAGCAAAAATAGAAAGTTGCAATAGGGCGCCGCCGCTGAATAGATTCACCATGTCGTAAACTCCGCCGGTAGTGTTACCTAGAGCCAGACATTGTTGAACGTTGCCGTAAGAGATACCGGGAGCAGGAATGAAAACGCCTATCCGATAAATTACGATAATGCCAACGGTGAACAGCAGCTTACGCCGCAAATCGGGGGTTTTGAATGCCCGTCCGAACGCGCCAAGCACATGTCCTCCTGAAAAATTGGGAAGTCAATATATTTGATAGCGCATCAAAAAGGGCGCACAAAATCAAACAATTAACACATCCTTTTTAGTTTAGCTGGTTAAAACAGCAATTGGGGACACCGGAGGAGATATGCCCATAATGTCAATGCTCACTCTTATCCCCTCCCCACGAGAAATAAAAATCCTCCGCTCCCCAAAGGGAACGGAGGATCTTTCATAGTTTTCAGTAACTCACGTTACTCACAAACTACTTGACGGTTACAGAACCGCCAGCTGCCTCAATCTTTTCGATTGCGGACTTGGATGCCTTATCAACGGTGACGTTAACCTTGACGGAGATGTCGCCGTTACCAAGAACCTTAACCAGTTCGTTCTTACGAACTGCGCCCTTTTCAATAAGCGTGTCAACAGTTACGTCGCCACCCTCGGGGAAAAGTTCCGAAATACGATCCAGGTTTACAACCTGGTATTCGGTGCGGAAGGGGTTCTTGAAGCCACGCAGCTTGGGAAGACGCATGTGCAGCGGAAGCTGACCGCCTTCGAAGCCAGGACGAACCTGGTAGCGTGCCTTGGTACCCTTGGTGCCGCGACCTGCAGTTTTACCCTTCGAGCCTTCACCGCGGCCTACGCGGGTCTTTGCTTTGTGGGCACCCGGAGCGGGGCGCAAGTCGTGAATCTTGATAGCTTCGTTATTGATCTCTGCCATCTTTATTTGACCTCCTCAACCTTCACCAGGTGAGCAACGGTGTTAACCATGCCGCAGGTGACGGGGTCTGCAGTACGAACAACCTTGTTACCGGGGCGCTTAAGGCCCAAGGAACGAAGGGTGTCACGCATGTTCTGCTTCTGGCCGACGTAAGACTTGAGCTGAGTAATCTCAAGCTGAGCGTCGCTGGGCTGAATTCGCTTACCGGTCATTACGCACCTGCCTTTTCAGACTTGGACTTGAGCAAGAAGCTCGGGATGACCTCATCGTTAGGCAGACCGCGACGTGCCGCAACAGCTACGGGCTCTTCAAGCATCTTGAGAGCTGCGATAGTTGCCTTCACAATGTTGATCTGGTTCGAAGAACCAAGTGACTTGGAGAGCACATCGTGGATACCTGCTGCTTCGAGTACCGCGCGAACGGGACCACCAGCGATAACACCGGTACCTGCGGTTGCGGGACGAAGCATTACCACGCCAGCGGCTGCTTCACCCTGCACACGGTGAGGAATGGTGCGATCTTCGATGCGGGGAATGCGGAAGAAATTCTTTTTCGCTTCCTCAACACCCTTAGCAATAGCTGCAGGAACTTCTTTAGCCTTGCCGTATCCAACGCCAACCATACCCTGGCCGTCTCCAACAACGACAAGTGCGGTGAAGCTGAAGCGACGACCACCCTTGACGACCTTGGAAACGCGGTTGATGGTTACAACGCGCTCAATGAACTTGTCTTTCTCTTCATCGCGACCGCGGTTGTTGCGACGCTCACCGCCACGGTTTCCGCGACGTTCACCGCCACGGTTGTTGCGGCGATCTTCAGAGGAAGACTTCTCGGTGGTTTCAACTGCTTCTGCGGTTGTTTCAGTCACCTGAGTTTCCTTTTCGTTTACTGCCTGCTCGCTCATTAGAGTGCCAGACCTCCTTCGCGTGCGCCTTCAGCAACTGCAGCTACACGACCGTGGTACTTGTTACCACCGCGATCGAAGACAACAGCTTCAACGCCTGCTGCCTTGGCGCGCTCTGCAGCGAGCTCACCAACGCGCTTAGCCTTAGCGGTCTTGTCCAAATCAGCGTTACGAAGATCAGCTTCCATGGTGGAGGCGTATGCCAAGGTCTTGCCCTGAACATCGTCGATAACCTGAACGAACATGTGACGGGTTGAGCGTGTAACGCTCAAACGGGGACGTGCAGCGGTGCCAGATACGTACTTGCGAACGCGTGCGTGACGACGTGCGCGTGCAGCTGACTTTGTTTTGATAGCCATTATTACTTACCAGCCTTTCCGACCTTGCGGCGGATCTGCTCGCCTTCGTAGCGAACGCCCTTACCCTTATAGGGGTCAGGCTTACGTAGACCATGAATGTTAGCAGCGACCTGTCCGACCTGCTGCTTATTGATGCCGGAAACGGTCAGCTTATTCTGGCCCTCTACAGTAAAGGTGATTCCCTCAGGAGCCTTAATGGAGATGGGGTGTGAATAACCGAGAGCGAACTCAAGATCCTGGCCTTTGGCTGCCACACGGTAACCGGTACCAATGATTTCAAGCTTCTTCGTGTATCCCTCAGTAACACCGATGATCATGTTGTTGATCAAGGTGCGTGAAAGACCGTGCAGGGCACGTGATTCGCGCTCGTCATTGGGGCGGGAAACGGTGATGGTGCCGTCTTCCTGAGCAACAGTGATCGGTGCAGAAATCTCGCGGGATAGTTCGCCCTTGGGACCCTTCACAGAAACGTTGTTGCCGTCAATTTTTACCTCAACGCCGGCAGGAACCGAGATGGGGAGACGTCCAATACGTGACATTTACTCTTCCTTTCTCTTCTACCGACTACCAGATGTAAGCGACGACTTCGCCGCCAACACCCTTCTTCGCAGCCTGCTTGTCAGTAAGCAGACCTGAAGAGGTGGATAGGATTGCGATGCCGAGGCCACCGTGTACCTGAGGTAGGTTGGTGGATTTTGCGTATACACGCAGACCCGGCTTGGAAATACGGCGTACGCCTACGATGGAGCGTTCGCGCTGGGGACCGAACTTCAGAGCCAAGGTAAGAGTCTTGCCTACCTTTGCGTCTTCAACTTCGAAATTAGCAATGTAGCCTTCAGACTTCAGGATCTCAGCGATGTGACCCTTCAGTTTGGAAAAAGGCATAGATACGGTGTCGTGATGTGCTGAGTTTGCGTTACGCAAACGGGTCAGCATATCTGCGACAGGATCTGTCATAGTCATGTGGGCTCTTGCCCTTCCTCATTGCGGTTTCCTCATCCGTTGCTGGTTAATCAGCGGGAGGGACCTACAACGTAGTCGTTACTTGGTTTTGAACGGGAAGCCAAGCGCCTTAAGTAGTGCGCGGCCTTCGTCATCGGTCTTTGCGGAGGTAACAATGGTGATGTCCATACCGCGAACGCGATCGATGGAATCCTGATCGATTTCGTGGAACATTGACTGTTCGGTCAAACCGAAGGTGTAGTTACCATTGCCGTCGAACTGCTGATCCGAGAGACCGCGGAAGTCGCGGATACGGGGCAGAGCGAGAGTGATCAGACGATCAAGGAATTCCCACATGCGATCGCCACGAAGAGTGACGTGCGCGCCGATGGGCTGACCTTCACGCAACTTGAACTGCGCAATTGACTTCTTTGCACGAGTTACAAGAGGCTTCTGACCGGTAATCGCGGTCAAGTCGCGGATTGCGCCGTCCATGAGCTTTGCGTCGCGTGCTGCTTCGCCAACGCCCATGTTAACTACAACCTTTACGAACTTAGGTGCCTGCATAACGTTGGAGTAGTTGAACTCCTCCTGAAGTGCAGGGGTAACCTCTTCGTTGAACTTGGTCTTAAAACGAGGGGTGATCTTGGTTTCGGTCATTAGATGTCCTTACCTGAGCTCTTAGCAACACGTACACGCTTGGTGCGAGTCTTGCCGTTGATCTCTTCAGTCTCGAGGCGGAAGCCAACGCGAGTGGGCTTCTTGGTCTCTGGATCAACGATTGCAACGTTAGAAACGTGAATCGGAGCTTCAACCTTTTCAATGCCACCGGCAACACCGGTCATTGGGTTTGCCTTGTTGTGCTTGGTGACAATCTTGACACCTTCGACAATGACGCGATTTTCTTTAGGGATAACGCGCAGAACTTTACCCTGCTTGCCCTTATCAGCGCCGGAAATAACCTGAACCAGGTCACCTGACTTGATTTTAGCCATGAGTTACAGCACCTCCGGAGCGAGCGAGATAATCTTCATGAACTTCTTATCGCGCAGCTCGCGACCGACTGGGCCGAAGATACGGGTGCCGCGAGGATCGCCATCAGTATTTTTGATGATGACTGCGGAGTTCTCATCGAACTTAATGTAGGAACCGTCTGCACGACGAGTTTCCTTCTTGGTGCGGACGACAACCGCCTTGACGACGTCGCCCTTCTTTACGGTACCGCCAGGAATTGCATCCTTAACGGTTGCGACGATGATGTCGCCAATACCTGCGTAACGACGCGCAGATCCACCGAGAACACGGATGGTCAGGATTTCCTTCGCACCGGTGTTATCAGCAACCTTGAGTCGTGACTCTTGCTGAATCATATTTCTCCTGTCGTCTCGCCGGTTCCGACCGCACGGTATGTTGTGGGCCAGCCTTGCGGAACATTTTTACGGGATGTGTTGACGCACCGGTCCCGACGATCCTGATTCAGAGGAAGCGGGTTGGCGGATACGCCTAGGATTTAGCCATGCCAGGAACATCTGACCCGCAATAAAGCGGGAGTACCCGCATTTGGCGGCATTATGCTTTGGCACGAAAAAATCCGTGGTTGCGTGGAATTATCCACACAGACCTAAAACTCTATCAGGGTTTATTCATCTTCAAAAGAGTTTTGCCCCACATACAGGCAGGAACTCACTGTGATATCCACCGTACTGGGTCAAAAAATAGCCCTCCCCCGCTTTTGCGGGGAAGGGCTATCTATATTGTGTGAGACAAGCTCAAAAAGACTTACTTAGCCTTTTCGATGATCTCGACGACGCGCCAACGCTTGGTAGCGGAGAGCGGACGAGTCTCAGCCAAACGAACAAGGTCGCCAACGCCAGCAGTATTCTGCTCGTCATGTGCCTTGATCTTGGAGGTCTGAGTCAAGATCTTGCCATACAGACCGTGCTTTACGCGATCCTCAACTTCAACAACTACGGTCTTGTCCATTTTGTCGGACGTCACGTAGCCGCGGCGAGTCTTGCGGTAATTGCGCTCTTCGTTAGTTACTTCACTCACTTGGCTTCACCTTCGGTTGAGGGTCGAATACCGAGCTCGCGCTCACGCAGCACAGTGTAAACACGTGCGATATCGCGCTTTACGGAACGAATTCGACCGGGATTTTCAAGCTGACCGGTGGCTGCCTGGAAACGGAGGTTGAAAAGTTCCTCCTTTGACTTACGCAGCTCTTCTGATAGAGCCTCATCAGAAAGCTCAACGAGCTTATCGATGCTCAGATCCTTTGATCCAACTGCCATTTCGCTTACTCACCACCTTCGCGACGCACAACGCGTGCCTTCATCGGGAGCTTGTGAATCGCAAGGCGCATTGCTTCGCGAGCCACTTCTTCGGACACACCGGAGAGTTCAAACATGACTCGGCCGGGCTTGACGTTTGCAACCCACCATTCGGGTGAACCCTTACCGGAACCCATACGCGTTTCAGCAGGCTTCTTGGTCAAGGGACGGTCAGGGAAGATGTTAATCCATACCTTACCGCCGCGCTTGATGTGGCGGGTCATTGCGATACGTGCAGCTTCAATCTGACGGTTGGTGACGTATGCGGGAGTAAGAGCCTGAATGCCCCACTCACCGAAAGTTACCTCGGTTCCGCCTTTTGCCATACCCGAACGCTTGGGGTGGTGCTGCTTACGATATTTTACTCGACGGGGAATAAGCATTTATGCCTCACCGTTTTCTGCAGTCTTGGCTTCAGTGTTAGCTGAAGTGTTGTCATTACGACGCTCACGACGAGGGCCACGGTTGCCGCCAGGACGACGACGGTCGTTGCCACGGCGGTCTCCACCACGACGATTACCGGCGGCAGCCTGCTGTGCAGCAAGTTCCTTGTCGGTCAAATCGCCCTTGTAGATCCATACCTTCACGCCGATGCGGCCGAAAGTGGTCTTAGCTTCGAAGAAACCGTAATCAATGTTCGCACGCAGGGTATGCAGAGGCACACGACCTTCGCGATAGAACTCTGAACGTGACATTTCAGCGCCGCCCAAACGACCTGCACACTGGATACGAATACCCTTAGCGCCGGCACGCTGTGCTGACTGGATAGCCTTCTTCATAGCGCGGCGGAAAGCAACGCGTGATGCGAGCTGTTCTGCAACGCCCTGAGCTACGAGCTGAGCGGACAGATCAGGCTGAGCAACTTCGAGAATGTTCAGCTGAATCTGCTTGTTGGTTAGCTTCTCGAGCTCACCGCGGATGCGGTCAGCTTCTGCGCCACGGCGACCGATAACGATACCGGGGCGTGCAGTGTGGATATCCACACGAACGCGGTCACGAGTACGCTCGATTTCAACCTTGGCGATACCTGCGCGCTCCATACCTTCGGAGAGGAGCTCGCGGATCTTGACGTCTTCACGAACGAAGTCCGAGTAACGCTCGCCTTCCTTGGCGGAATCAGCGAACCACTTGGAAACGTGGTTAGTGGTGATGCCAAGTCGGAAACCGTTAGGGTTAATCTTCTGTCCCATTTAGCGGCCCTCCTCCTTCTCGGGGGTAGCGACTACCACAGTGATGTGGCTGGTGCGCTTGTTGATGCGGAATGCGCGACCCTGTGCACGAGGCTGAAAACGCTTCATGGTGGGTCCTTCATCCACAAATGCTTCACTGATGAAAAGCTCTTCTTCCTTGAAGGATTCGCCTGAAGCGGATGCCTTGGAGCGAGCGTTTGCAACAGCTGATGCAACGATCTTGAATACCGGTTCCGAAGCGCCCTGAGGAGCGAACTTCAGAATTGCCAGAGCCTCTTCCGCTTGCTTACCACGGATCAGGTTGACGACTCGGCGTGCCTTCATAGGCGTTACGCGTACATAGCGCGCTGATGCCTTAGCTTCCATTGCCTATCTTTCTTTCGTCTTGGTTCGAAAGGAAAAACGTTCTTATATCGGAAAACCGATATTAGCGACGCTTACCCTTACGATCGTCCTTCACGTGGCCACGGAAAGTGCGGGTCTGAGCAAACTCACCGAGTTTGTGTCCGACCATCGACTCAGTGATGAACACGGGTACGTGCTTGCGTCCGTCATGAACTGCAATGGTATGTCCGAGCATGTCGGGAATAATCATTGAGCGACGTGACCAAGTCTTGATTACATTCTTGGTGCCCTTCTCGTTCTGAGCTGCAACCTTTAGGAAAAGGTGCTGATCGACGAAAGGACCCTTTTTCAAACTACGAGGCATGTTCTAGGCTCCTTAGCGCTTCTTGCCAGTACGACGGCGACGAACAATGAGCTTGTCGCTTTCCTTGTTGGGGCGACGAGTACGACCCTCGGGCTTACCATTCTGGTTAACCGGATGACGACCGCCAGAAGTCTTACCTTCACCACCACCGTGCGGGTGATCAACAGGGTTCATGACAACACCACGAACGGTCGGGCGGATGCCCTTCCAGCGGTTGCGTCCTGCTTTACCCCAGTTGATGTTTGCCTGCTCGGCGTTACCAACTGCACCAACGGTTGCGCGGCAACGAACATCTACGTTGCGGATTTCGCCTGAAGGCAAACGCAGCTGAGCGTAGCGACCTTCACGAGCAACAAGCTGAATAGATGCGCCAGCGGAGCGGCCCATCTTGGCTCCGCCACCGGGGCGAAGTTCTACAGCGTGAATAACAGTACCCACGGGGATGTTGCGCAAAGGCAGGTTGTTACCAGGCTTAATGTCAGCTGACGGACCTGATTCAACGATGTCGCCCTGGCTCAAACGGTTGGGAGCGATGATGTAACGCTTGGTGCCATCGACGTAATGCAACAGTGCGATACGAGCGGTACGGTTTGGATCGTACTCGATGTGTGCAACGCGTGCGTTTACGCCGTCCTTGTCATGACGACGGAAGTCGATGAGACGGTACTGGCGTTTGTGTCCACCGCCCTTGTGACGGGTGGTGATACGGCCGGTGTTGTTACGACCGCCGGTCTTTGAAAGCGGACGAAGCAGGGACTTCTCCGGGGTTGAACGGGTGATTTCTGCGAAATCAGCAACGCTCGAACCGCGGCGACCCGGGGTCGTCGGCTTGTGTTTACGAATACCCATTTAGTATTTCTTTCCTTCGCTAAAGTGGTCTCCGCGGGACTATGCCTGCGGACCGCCGAAGAGGTCGATGGTGCCTTCTGAAAGAGTCACAATCGCGCGCTTGGTACTCTTACGAGTACCCCAGCCAAAGCGAGTGCGCTTGCCCTGGCGGTTTGCGGTGTTGACGGAAGCAACCTTGACGTCGAAAATTTCTTCGATAGCCTGCTTGATTTCCAGCTTGTTTGAGCTGGGGTCAACGAGGAAGGTGTACTTACCTTCATCGAACTGACCATAGCTCTTTTCCGACACGACGGGAGCAATGATCACGTCGCGGGGATTCTTGTTGATAGAGACGCTCATTACTTAGCAGCCCCCTTCTTAGCCTTGGATGCAACTGCGACGAATACGTCGTATGCGTCCTTGGTGAAGATGACGTCGTCAGAAACCAGCACATCGTAAGTGTTGAGCTGATCTGCGTAAAGAACGTGTACCTTCTCCAGGTTGCGTGCTGACAGCGCTACTGCATCTTCCTTGCGGTCGATAACCAACAGAACGTTCTTACGTGAAGTGATCGAAGCAATTGATGCCTTGATTGCCTTGGTGGAAGGAGTGTTACCTTCTACCAAGTTCTCAACAACACTGATGCGACCGTTACGTGCACGATCTGAAAGCGCGCCGCGAAGTGCAGCTGCAATCATCTTTTTGGGAGTACGCTGTGCGTAGTTACGAGGGGTCGGGCCGTGTACAACGCCACCACCAGTCATGTGGGGTGCACGGATTGAGCCCTGACGTGCGCGGCCGGTGCCCTTCTGCTTGAAAGGCTTGCGACCTGCGCCCGAAACTTCGCCGCGGTTTTTGGTTTTATGGGTACCCTGGCGTGCTGCAGCGAGCTGAGCTACAACTACCTGGTGAAGCAAAGGCACAGATGCCTGAGCGTCAAACAGGTCAGCAGGCAGGTCTACCTTGACAGTATTGACAGCCATTGTATTTAGGCTCCCTTCACAGCGGTGCGGACCAAAACAACGCCGCCCTTAGGACCGGGGATAGCACCCTTGATCAAAAGAACATTGTTTTCGGTATCTACACCCTGGATAGTCAGGTTCATAGTGGTGTGACGGTTTGCACCCATACGACCAGCCATACGCATACCCTTGAATACGCGTGCGGGGTAGGATGCGCCACCGATTGAGCCAGGCTTACGGTGGTTCTTGTGGGCACCGTGTGATGCGCCAACACCTGCGAAGCCGTGACGCTTCATAACGCCGGCGAAACCTTTACCCTTGGTCTTGCCTACAACGTCTACCTTCTGGCCTTCTGCGAAGAGCTCTACGGACAGTTCCTGTCCGAGGGAGTACTCTGCAGCATCAGAAGTGCGGAGTTCAACGAGGTGACGGCGAGGGGTTACGCCTGCTTTCTCGAAGTGACCAGCCAAAGGCTTGGTGACCTTGCGAGAATCGATTGCACCGAAACCGATCTGAACAGCTTCATAGCCATCGGTGTCTTTGTTGCGCAGCTGAGTGACGACGTTAGAATCAGCCTTAACGACGGTAACGGGAATGAACTTGCCGTTCTCGTCCCAGACCTGAGTCATGCCGAGCTTTGTGCCCAACAGGCCCTTCACCTGGCGCTCAAATTTGTTAGTCATTTAGATGCGATCCTCTACAGCTTGATTTCGATGTTCACGTCTGCCGGAAGGTCAAGACGCATGAGGGCATCAACAGCCTTAGGAGTCGGATCAACGACGTCGATCAGACGCTTGTGCGTGCGCATTTCGAAATGCTCGCGGCTGTCCTTGTACTTGTGAGGCGAACGAATAACGCAGTAAACGTTCTTTTCGGTCGGAAGGGGTACGGGGCCCACTACCGTCGCGCCTGCACGCGTAACTGTCTCAACGATTTTCCGTGCTGAAGAATCAATGACCTCGTGGTCGTAAGACTTCAGACGGATGCGGATTTTCTGTCCCGCCATCTGTCGGACTCTCTTTCTTGAAGTACTTCCCTGTAACGGGGCAATGCCCCTTTTTAGGCGCTTAAGGTAAAGAGCATCTGTACACTCTTTCGCGCCGTCTGATGCAAGCTGAATCCGAATAATTCCGGGTTCCTCAACTCACTCAAGCACCGACCCCCGAACTCGGGCGTGTCGCTTATATTATGCGCACTAATCCCTCGATCAGTCAGAACCGGGTCATATTTGGTCTTACTACTTCATTCAGCACAACCTCTGTACTGCAAGTTTTCGCATAGATTCAAGAAGAATAAGCTAATCAAACGTAGTAAGCGCTTGAACAACGTGTTCTATTCTTACAGAGCTACCGCCCGCTTGCAACCCCTATCTTGGATTAGTGCCTAGCTTCACACCTAATATGCAATATTAAACAAAAGATGCCCCGAGCTAGTGCTCGGAGCATCTTTTCAACTAGCCTGAGCCAGTTCGCGTCTTACATCAATTACTTGATGATCTTGGTTACGCGACCTGAACCAACGGTGCGGCCACCCTCACGGATAGCGAAACCGAGGCCCTCTTCCATAGCGATGGGCTGGATGAGCTCAACGGTCATCTCAGTGTTATCGCCAGGCATAACCATTTCGGTACCCTCAGGAAGAGTGATAACGCCGGTTACGTCAGTTGTACGGAAGTAGAACTGAGGACGGTAGTTTGAGTAGAAGGGGTTGTGGCGTCCGCCTTCATCCTTGGAAAGGATGTAGACGTTAGCTTCGAAGTCGGTGTGGGGGGTGATAGAGCCGGGAGCTACAACAACCTGGCCACGCTCAACGTCGTCGCGCTTTAGACCACGAAGAAGCAGACCACAGTTCTCGCCTGCCCATGCTTCGTCGAGCTGCTTGTGGAACATCTCGATACCGGTAACGGTGGTCTTCTGGATGGGGCGAATACCAACGATTTCAACTTCAGAGTTGATTGCGAGGGTACCACGCTCTGCACGGCCGGTTACAACGGTACCGCGACCGGTGATGGTGAAGACGTCCTCGATAGGCATGAGGAAGGGCTTGTCGGTTTCACGAACGGGGTCCGGAATGTAGTCGTCGACAGCTTCCATGAGCTCTTCGATCTTTGCAACCCACTCAGGGTCGCCTTCAAGAGCCTTGAGAGCAGAAACGCGGATAACGGGAGCGTCATCGCCATCGAATTCCTGTGAGGAAAGCAGATCGCGAACTTCCATCTCGACGAGGTCGAGAAGCTCTTCGTCATCAACCATGTCTGACTTGTTGAGTGCAACAAGCAGGGTGGGAACGCCAACCTGGCGAGCAAGAAGAACGTGCTCGCGGGTCTGTGCCATGGGGCCGTCAGTTGCAGCAACAACGAGGATTGCGCCGTCCATCTGAGCAGCACCGGTGATCATGTTCTTGACATAGTCAGCGTGGCCGGGAGCGTCAACGTGTGCGTAGTGGCGCTTCTCGGTCTGGTACTCAATGTGAGCAATGTTAATGGTAATACCGCGCTGGCGCTCTTCAGGAGCGGAGTCGATCATACCGAAGTCGCGCTGCTCGTTCAGATCAGGGTACTTTTCAGCAAGAACCTTGGAGATAGCAGCGGTAAGGGTGGTCTTACCGTGGTCAACGTGACCAATGGTACCAACGTTTACGTGAGGCTTGGAGCGCTCGAACTTAGCCTTAGCCAAGGGTGTTCCTCCTAGAACGAAATTGAAAAACATGCACTCGGGTTTCTCACCGGCGCAGTCCGTTTATAAAACGGTCTAGCGTCTACATTAGCGGATTACGCCGGTGAGGAGAAACCTTTGTGAGATTTCAATAGTTTATTTTTAGTAAATTAGATGCGGCTCACATAGTGGAACCGCGCGAGGCGATTATTCGCCGCGGTTCTTCTGGATGATTTCGTCAGCAACTGCCTTGGGAACCTCAGAGTAGCTATCGAAAGTCATCGAGTAAACTGCACGACCCTGAGTCTTTGAACGCAGGTCGCCAATGTAACCGAACATTTCAGAAAGCGGTACGTTAGCGTGAACAATCTTCACACCAGCGGCGTCTTCCATGGACTGAATGTGGCCGCGGCGAGAGTTAAGGTCGCCGATAACATCGCCCATGTACTCCTCAGGAGTACGAACTTCAACAGCCATCAAAGGTTCCAGCAGTACGGGGTTAGCGCGACGTGCGCCTTCCTTGAATACCATGGAGCCAGCAATCTTGAAGGCCATTTCAGAGGAGTCAACGTCGTGGTAAGCGCCGTCGATAAGGGTAGCCTTCACACCAACAACAGGGTAACCTGCGAGGATACCAAGCTGCATAGCGTCCTGGATACCGTGGTCAACGGAAGGAATGTATTCACGAGGAACACGACCACCGGTCACAACGTTGTCAAACTCGTACAGTTCTTCAGAATCGAGAGGAATAGGTTCGAATGAAACCTGAACCTTCGCAAACTGACCTGAACCACCGGTCTGCTTCTTGTGAGTGTAGTCGACCTTTTCAACAGCCTTCTTGATGGTCTCGCGGTAAGCAACCTGAGGCTTACCAACGTTAGCCTCAACCTTGAACTCACGCTTCATGCGATCCACGATGATGTCAAGGTGAAGCTCACCCATACCGCCGATTTCAGTCTGACCGGTTTCATCGTTCAAAGAAACGGTGAAGGTGGGGTCTTCAGCTGAAAGCTTCTGAATAGCGGTTGACATCTTTTCCTGGTCACCCTTGGTCTTAGGCTCAATTGCCACGAAGATCACGGGAGCGGGGAAGCTCATGGACTCAAGAACGATGGGATTTGCGATATCGCACAAGGTATCACCGGTGGTGGTGTCCTTCAGACCAATCGCTGCGTAGATGTGACCTGCCTGAATCTCTTCAACAGGGTTCTCCTTGTTGGAGTGCATCTGGAAAAGCTTACCGATGCGCTCTTTCTTACCCTTAGTGGAGTTAAGAACCTGCTGACCTGATGACGCCTTACCCGAGTAAACGCGGATGTAGGTGAGCTGACCGTAGAACGGGTGAGCTGCAACCTTGAACGCCAAAGCTGAGAAAGGCTCGTCAGAGTTAGGCTTACGAGTAAGCTCCTTTTCTTCGTCCTTGGGATCGTGACCGACCATTGCTTCGACCTCAATTGGTGAAGGCAGATAATCGATAACAGCATCGAGCATCGGCTGCACGCCGCGGTTCTTGAATGCAGAACCACAGAATACGGGGTATGCTTCGTTGTTCACGGTGAGCTTGCGAATGCCAGCCTTGAGTTCCTCAATGGTGAGTTCTTCACCTTCGAGGTACTTTTCCATGAGCTCTTCCGAAGACTCAGCAACAGTCTCTACGAGCTGGTTGCGGTACTCTTCAGCGCGTTCCTTGAGATCCTCGGGAATCTCACGAGTTTCGTAGGAAGCACCCATAGTAACGTCGCCCTTGGCGTCGCCAGGCCATACAAATGCCTGCATAGTAAGCAAGTCAACAACACCCACGAAGTCGTTTTCAGCGCCGATGGGGAGCTGCATAACGAGAGGGGTTGCGCCCAGACGCTTAACGATGGTGTCTACAGTGAAGTAGAAATCTGCACCAAGCTTGTCCATCTTGTTGACGAAGCAGATACGAGGAACTTCATACTTATCAGCCTGACGCCAAACGGTCTCAGACTGAGGCTCAACGCCTTCTTTACCATCGAATACTGCTACCGCACCGTCGAGAACACGCAGTGAACGCTCAACTTCAACGGTGAAGTCAACGTGACCGGGGGTATCGATGATGTTAATCTGGTTGCCTTTCCAGAAGCAGGTAGTTGCAGCAGACGTAATAGTAATGCCGCGTTCCTGTTCCTGAGCCATCCAGTCCATAGTTGAAGCGCCATCGTGAGTCTCACCGATTTTGTGGTTAATACCGGTGTAGAACAGAATGCGTTCAGTAGTGGTGGTCTTACCGGCGTCAATGTGCGCCATAATACCAATATTGCGGACCTTCTTGAGGTCTGTAAGCACGTCTTGTGCCACTTGAATCTCCCTTTGTGAGATACTCCGAAAGCCTGTCGAAGATGGAAAACCATTTCGACAGGCTATTCAGAGAAATTACCAGCGGTAATGTGCAAAAGCCTTGTTGGACTCTGCCATCTTGTGAGTGTCTTCGCGACGCTTCACAGCGGCACCGAGACCATTGGATGCATCCAAAATCTCGTTCATGAGACGCTCGGTCATTGTCTTTTCGCGGCGCAGCTTGGAGAAGCCAACCAACCAACGAAGAGCCAAAGCAGTTGCGCGGCCGGAACGAACCTCAACAGGTACCTGGTAGGTTGCGCCACCGACGCGGCGTGAGCGAACTTCGAGTGAAGGACGGATGTTATCCATTGCCTTCTTGAGAGTTGCTACGGGCTCAGAACCGGTTTTCTTTTCAACGCCTTCGAGTGCACCGTATACGATACGCTCTGCAACGGAACGCTTACCGTCCTGAAGAACCTTGTTAATAAGCTGGGTTACCAGCGGCGAACCGTAAACCGGGTCGTTGACGAGAGGACGCTTGGGAGCGGGACCTTTACGAGGCATTACTTCTTCTCCTTCTTAGCGCCGTAGCGGGAGCGGGCCTGGCCGCGTCCCTTTACACCCTGGGTATCCAGAGCACCACGAACGATCTTGTAACGAACACCGGGGAGGTCCTTCACACGGCCACCGCGCACAAGCACGATGGAGTGTTCCTGAAGGTTGTGACCTTCACCGGGAATGTAAGCGGTTACTTCAACGCCGCCGTTGAGCTTCACACGAGCAACCTTGCGGAGTGCCGAGTTAGGCTTCTTAGGGGTTGTGGTGTATACGCGAACGCATACGCCACGCTTCATGGGGCTGCCCTTCAGTGCGGGCGCCTTGGTCTTTACGACCTTGGGAGTCCGGCCCTTACGGACCAGCTGCTGAATTGTAGGCACATTATCTCCTGATAATCGGACTGATTTTCACAGCCCTACGTATTTTTACCTCAGTTTTATCTTTTGCTCAGGCAACTAATGTTGTGAAGTCTGTTTCGAAAAAACGTCTCAAACTTGAGATGAATCTTTGAAATCCAAGCCTTCGCACAGGCTGAAAACTTGTGGGCACGCGAAAAATTGGCATTTAGGAGTCAGGTCAAAATGACCAACACCAAAGGACTGTATCCATACTGCCATTGATTCGAAGCCCACCTTAGTCTTCTTACAACTGAGACGTTGATAGCAAATGCACTGAGTTACCCTGCATTTAGAACTGAGACTAAGTACTTCGTAGAAAACTATATCGGTCTTTTGTTTCTTAATCCACCCCATGCCTACCGATGTGTCTCTTTATCAGCGGTTATTCCTTAAGATTTCAGTCACTTAATCTGACCTGAGCCCCGCCGAAGACACGGCGCACGGGTACGAGACCGGTCTATAGGCGCTCCCCTACTTGCTGGCACCGGTCGTCTTCACAAAAAGATGGGCTCCTTTCCTGAGAAGGAAAGAAGCCCATCTTTTACACGCTACCGCGTTAGTTTACGATTTACTTGCCGAAATCGTAGTCATCCAGCGGGATAGCCTGGAACTCGGCTGAAATTGCGCCTTCATTCTCAGCAGCGTAGCTGAAGTCATTGAAGCCACCTGCAGAAGCTTGGAACATCTGCTCGCGAGCCTCATCAGTAGGTTCAACCTCGATGTTGTTGTAACGAGACAAACCGGTACCGGCAGGAATCAACTTACCGATAATGACGTTCTCCTTCAGACCCACCAAAGGATCAGACTTACGTTCCATAGCCGCCTGAGTCAAAACTCGGGTGGTCTCCTGGAAGGACGCAGCGGATAGCCATGATTCGGTAGCCAACGATGCCTTAGTAATACCCATCATTTCCGGACGACCTGCCGCGGGACGAACGCCCTCGGACATCGCCTTTCGGTTGGCATTCTGGAAAGCAATGTTTTCCACCAACTCACCGGGAAGAAGATCGGTATCACCAGAGTCAATCACGGTCACACGACGAAGCATCTGACGAACGATAACTTCAACGTGCTTATCGTGAATACCTACACCCTGTGAACGGTAAACGCCCTGAACCTCGTCCACCAGGTGCTTCTGAGCCTCACGAGGTCCACGAATACGCAGAACTTCCTTCGGGTCAACTGCACCGGCAACAAGCTGATCACCAACGGTGACATGATCGCCCTCTGCAACGTTCAGACGCGCACGGCGAAGAACGGGGTAAGCAATCGCTTCATCACCATTATCAGGAGTTACAACAACCTTCAGCGATTTCTCAGTATCTTCAATAGAGATACGACCTGAAACCTCCGAAATCGGTGCAACACCCTTAGGTGTACGTGCCTCGAAAAGCTCCTGAATACGGGGAAGACCCTGAGTAATATCGTCCGCTGATGCAACACCACCGGTGTGGAAGGTACGCATAGTCAGCTGGGTACCGGGCTCACCGATGGACTGTGCAGCAATAATGCCCACTGCCTCACCAATATCAACCAGGTTACCCGATGCCATCGAACGACCGTAGCAAAGCGCACAAACGCCCACTGCAGACTCGCAGGTCAGCACCGAACGAACCTTAATGTCTTGGATTCCAGCCTTGTACAGCTTCTCAATCATAGGATCAGAAACATCAGTACCGGCCTCAGCCAAAACGGTGCCGTCTTCAGCCTTCACATCAACCGCAAAGGCACGACCGTGAATCGAGCTTTCAACGTTTTCATGAAGCGAAATGGTGCCGATTTCTTCGTCAACCTGAACCAATGGCAAGGTCAAACCGCGGTGAGTACCACAATCGTGCTCACGAACGATGACATCCTGAGAAACGTCCACCAGACGACGGGTCAAGTAACCCGAGTTAGCGGTACGAAGCGCGGTATCAGCAAGACCCTTACGAGCACCGTGAGTAGCGATGAAGTACTCGAGCACGGTCAAGCCTTCACGGTAGGAAGACTTAATGGGGCGAGGCATAATCTCACCCTTGGGGTTTGCCACCAGACCACGGATACCCGCAATCTGACGAACCTGCATCCAGTTACCACGAGCACCTGAAGTCACCATACGGTTAATAGTGGTATTCAGGTTAGCCAAGTTATCGCGCATAGCCTCAGCAACTTCATCAGTTGCCTTGGTCCAGATGTCGATGAGCTCGGTACGACGCTCGTTGTCGTCAATCAGACCCATATCAAACTGGCTCTGAATATCAGCAGCCTGGCTCTCGTAGCTCTCCATAATGGCGGGCTTCGAAGGAGGAGCAGCAATATCAGAAACAGCAACGGTAACGCCTGAACGCGAAGCGTAGTAGAAACCAGTGTTCTTCAGATTATCTAGTGAGCGAGCAACCTCAATCATGGGGTACTTCTCAGCAAGATCATTAATCAAAGAACCAAGGGTCTTCTTATCCGCAACCTTATCGAACCAGGGGTAATCAGCAGGCAAAGCCTGGTTGAAAATAACCTGACCCACGGTGCACTCTACGAGAAGAGGCTCGCCCTCCTTGTAACCCTCGGGGAACTCGTAACCCTCAGGAGCAACAAAGTTATCTGTGAGGATCTTGACCTTGGAATACAGCTCAATCTCGTGCAGATCAAGAGCCATAAGCGCCTCAGCAAGTGAGGAGAAGGTACGGCCTTCACCGGCTGCGTCATCACGAGGAGTGGTCAAGTGGAACAAACCAATGATCATATCCTGGTCAGGAACCGCAACGGGGCGGCCATCTGAAGGCTTCAAAATATTATTTGAAGAAAGCATCAAAATGCGTGCTTCAGCCTGAGCCTCAGGTGAGAGGGGTAGGTGAACAGCCATCTGATCGCCGTCGAAGTCAGCGTTGAACGCAGAGCAAACGAGAGGATGCAGCTGGATAGCCTTACCCTCAACAAGCTGAGGTTCGAACGCCTGAATACCAAGACGGTGCAGAGTAGGTGCACGGTTGAGTAATACGGGGTGCTCCGTAATGATTTCTTCCAGAACGTCCCACACCTGTGAGCGTGAACGCTCCACCATGCGCTTAGCGGACTTAATGTTCTGAGCGTGGTTGAGGTCAACCAGACGCTTCATCACAAAAGGCTTGAAGAGCTCAAGCGCCATCTGCTTAGGCAGACCGCACTGATGCATCTGAAGCTGAGGACCGCCGACGATAACCGAACGTCCTGAGTAGTCAACGCGCTTACCCAGAAGGTTCTGGCGGAAACGACCCTGCTTGCCCTTGAGCATGTCAGAGAGAGACTTCAAAGGACGGTTACCCGGGCCGGTAACAGGACGGCCACGACGACCGTTATCGAACAAGGAGTCAACAGCTTCCTGAAGCATGCGCTTTTCGTTATTCACGATAATCTCAGGAGCACCGAGATCAAGCAGACGCTTCAAACGGTTGTTACGGTTGATGACACGACGGTACAGATCGTTAAGGTCTGAAGTCGCGAAACGACCGCCGTCGAGCTGCACCATGGGGCGCAATTCCGGAGGAATCACAGGCACAGCTTCAAGAACCATACCCAAAGGCGAGTTGGTGGTAGTCAAGAATGAGTTGACAACCTTCAAACGCTTCAAGGCACGAGTCTTACGCTGTCCCTTACCTGTCTGAATAATCTCGCGAAGCGACTCAGCTTCAGCTTCCATGTCAAAGTTCTCAAGGCGCTTCTTAATAGATTCAGCACCCATTGAACCTTCAAAGTACATGCCGTACTTATCGACCATGGCACGGTAAAGAGCCTCATCACCTTCAAGGTCAGCTACCTTCAGGTTCTTAAAGCGATCCCAAACACGCTCTTCGAATTCAATCTCACGATCAGCGTTCTTCCGCACTGAAGCCATCTGGCGCTCAGCGGCATCGCGAAGCTTACGCTTCTCTGCAGCCTTACCGCCTTCAGCTTCAATACGAGCCAGTTCTTCTTCAGTTTCGCGAGCAATCAGGTTGATATCAGCATCGCGCTGATCAGCAAGAACCTTCTTATCGCGATCAAAAGCAGCCTGCAGATTCGGAAGATCCTCGTGACGAGCCTCTTCATCCACAGAAGTAATCATGTAAGCAGCGAAGTAAATAATCTTTTCAAGATCCTTCGGTGCCAAATCGAGCAGATAACCCAAGCGTGAAGGAACACCCTTGAAGTACCAGATGTGAGTCACAGGAGAAGCAAGCTCAATGTGACCCATACGCTCACGACGTACCTTTGCACGGGTTACCTCAACGCCACAGCGCTCACAGATAATACCCTTGAAACGTACGCGCTTGTACTTACCGCAGTAGCATTCCCAGTCGCGAGTAGGTCCGAAGATACGCTCGTCGAACAAGCCCTCTTTTTCTGGCTTCAGGGTTCGGTAGTTAATGGTTTCAGGCTTCTTGACCTCGCCATATGACCAGCTGCGGATATCCTCAGCAGTGGCTAGGCCAATACGCATCAAACCGAGTGAAGATTCGTTGGACATTTGGTCCTTATCTCTTTTCAGTAGTGGTGAAGACTATTTCGTAGAAATGATGAATGGAGTACATCCGAAAAACGGATTAGACCTCTTCAACAGAGCTGGGCTCTGCATGGGACAGGTCAATACCCAGATCATCTGCAGCACGGAAGCCTTCGTCTTCAGCATCGCGCATGTGGATGGTCTTACCATCAGTTGAAAGAACTTCAACGTTGAGGCACAGTGACTGCATTTCCTTGATGAGAACCTTGAAAGACTCAGGAACACCCGGTTCAGGGATGTTCTCACCCTTAACAATTGCCTCATAGACCTTCACACGACCGTGAACGTCGTCAGACTTGATAGTCAGAATTTCCTGAAGGGTGTAAGCAGCACCGTATGCTTCCAGTGCCCAAACTTCCATCTCACCAAAACGCTGACCGCCGAACTGAGCCTTACCACCCAGGGGCTGCTGAGTAATCATGGAGTACGGACCGGTGGAGCGAGCGTGAATCTTATCGTCCACCAAGTGGTGTAGCTTCAAGATGTACTGGTAGCCCACCGAAACGGGCTCAGGGAAAGGCTCACCGGAACGACCATCGAGCAAACGTGCCTTACCGGTACGGTTAATCAAACGATCGCCGTCGCGGTTGGGGTTAGCGTGATCGAGCAGGTCGAACAATTCATCTTCACCAGCGCCGTCGAATACCGGAGTTGCCACGTTAGTGGGGCCGGTTTCCTTGGGGAAGTTAGGAAGCTTGTCCATCCATGCAGGATTGCCCTCAATCTTCCAACCCTGCTTAGCTAACCAGCCGGTATGAACTTCGAGCACCTGGCCAATGTTCATACGACCGGGAACGCCCAGCGGGTTCAGAATGATGTCAACGGGAGTACCGTCTTCCATGAAGGGCATATCTTCAATCGGAAGAATCTTGGTAATAACACCCTTGTTGCCGTGGCGGCCTGCGAGCTTATCGCCCACAGTAATCTTGCGCTTCTGAGCCACGTAAACGCGGACCAGCTGGTTAACACCTGACGGCAAATCTTCTTCATCGGTTTCACGATCGAAAATACGGACGCCGATAACGGTACCGGATTCACCGTGAGGAACCTTCAAAGAGGTATCGCGAACTTCGCGTGACTTTTCACCAAAGATAGCGCGGAGAAGGCGCTCTTCAGGAGTCAGTTCGGTCTCACCCTTAGGAGTAACCTTACCCACGAGGATATCGCCGGACTCAACCTCAGCACCGATGTGAATGATGCCGCGCTCGTCCAAAGCAGAAAGAACTTCTTCAGAAACGTTGGGGATATCACGAGTGATTTCCTCAGCACCCAGCTTGGTATCGCGGGCGTCAATCTCGTGCTCTTCAATGTGAATTGAAGTGAGAACGTCGTCGGAAATCATACGCTGGGACAGGATGATGCCGTCCTCGAAGTTGAAACCTTCCCAAGACATGTAAGCCACAAGGAGGTTCTTACCCAGAGCCAGCTCGCCCTTATCGGTCGAAGGACCATCTGCAATCAGACCAGCAGCTTCAACGCGGTCCCCTGCCTTGACCACTACGCGGTGGTTGTAGCAGTTACCGGGGTTGGAACGCTGGAACTTAGCAATGGGGTAAGAAGAAGTGGTTCCATCGTCATTACGGACAATCACCAAATCAGCGGAGACCTCAGAAACTACGCCTGCCTTCTTAGCAAGAACGGAGTCACCGGAGTCAATCGCTGCGTACTTCTCCATACCGGTACCAACAACAGGTGCTTCTGACATCAGCAACGGTACAGCCTGACGCTGCATGTTGGCGCCCATCAGCGCGCGGTTAGCATCGTCGTGTTCCAGGTAAGGAATCAAAGCAGTTGCAACAGACACCATCTGGCGAGGAGAAACGTCCATAAACTCAACGTTTTCAACTTCAACCAGCACAGCTTCGCCTGAACCATCTGCTGCACGACAGAGAACTTCGTCCTCAGCAAAACGCATCTCATCATTCAGAGGAGCGTTTGCCTGCGCAATAATTGCGCCCTTCTCATCGTCAGCAGTCAGGTAGATAACCTTATCGGTCACCTGACCGTTTTCTACCTTGCGGTAGGGAGTTTCAATGAAACCGAAGGGGTTAATACGAGCGTAAGTTGCCAACGAACCAATCAGACCAATGTTGGGTCCTTCAGGGGTTTCAATGGGGCACATACGACCGTAGTGGGAGGGGTGAACGTCTCGAACTTCCATGCCTGCGCGGTCACGTGAAAGACCGCCAGGACCCAACGCGGACAGACGACGCTTGTGGGTCAAACCTGCAAGCGGGTTGTTCTGATCCATGAACTGGGAAAGCTGAGAAGTACCGAAGAACTCCTTGATAGAAGCTACAACGGGGCGAATGTTAATCAGTGTCTGAGGAGTAATAGCCTCAACGTCCTGAGTAGTCATACGCTCACGAACCACGCGCTCCATACGGGACAAACCGGTACGAATCTGGTTCTCAATGAGCTCGCCTACTGCACGGATACGGCGGTTACCAAAGTGATCGATGTCGTCAGTATCAACGCGCAAAGTAGTTTCTTCACCGTCACGGATACCCTTGATGGTCGTTCCACCAGCATGCAAAGTGACCAGGTAACGAATCATCGCTGCGATGTCATCCTGGCTCAAAACCATTGCCGAAGGATCATCCATAGGCATATCGATACCGAGCTTACGGTTGACCTTGTAACGGCCTACCTTTGCCAGATCGTAACGCTTAGGGGTGAAGTACATGTTATCGAGCAGATTCTGAGCTGCATCGACTGTTGGAGGTTCACCAGGACGAAGCTTGCGGTAGATATCAAGTAAAGCTTCTTCGCGAGTCTCAACGCTGTCCTTTTCCAAGGTAGCGCGAATCGAATCGAATTCACCGAACTCTTCAAGAATCTTAGCCTCGGTCCAGCCCAAAGCCTTCAGCAGTACAGTTACGGACTGCTTACGCTTGCGGTCAAGACGGACGCCGACCTGGTCTCGCTTGTCAATTTCTAGCTCGAACCAAGCACCGCGTGAAGGGATAATCTTCGCGGTGTAGATGTCTTTATCAGAAGTACGATCGGCAACCTTTTCGAAGTAAGCACCGGGTGAACGAACCAGCTGAGAAACAACAACGCGCTCAGTACCATTGATAACAAAGGTGCCGGACTCGGTCATCAGCGGGAAATCGCCCATGAACACAGTCTGTTGCTTAATTTCGCCGGTGTTGTTATTCATGAATTCGGCCTTGACGTACAGCGGAGCTGCATAGGTCGCATCGCGATCCTTGCATTCATCCATGGTGTACTTAGGGTCAGCAAATTCGGGTTCGGAGAATGACAGGGACATTGTGCCCTGGAAGTCTTCAATCGGAGAGATCTCTTCAAAGATTTCTGACAAACCTGAAACACTCTGAACCGAGGTATCTCCGGTTTCTTCAGCTTGCTTCAGACGTTCTGCCCATCTCTCGTTACCTACGAGACGGTCAAAACTATCAGTTTGAAGAGCGAGCAGGTTAGGAACCTGCAATGGCTCTGAAATTTTTGCGAATGAAATTCGACGGTTCGTACCGTCTGAATTCACTGCGCCGTTAGCGGCTTCGTGATTTGAGGTGCTCGAGGCGACCAAGTTGGATCCTTCCACAGACCTGTCTGTTCGTACTCACTACCCCGGAACAAGGGAACGAAAACAGTCGTGAAAAATCTCGGCGCGCGGCGAATTATGATAAGTCGGTTGCTGGGATCTTTGCGTGAACTGGTCGTTATTGCTCTGTATCACTCATGCCCACCGCTATATGAAGGCACTAAGGTTAGGGATAGCGCAAATATTCACAATACACCAAACAAAATTTGATGTCTATACCCTTTTCATCGGGGTTTTGCAACCGTAAACGTAAATCCACCGTCTTCAGGATTGAAGACAGAGGATCTATCGGAAGTCTTTTAGCACTCGACGACGTTTACCGCCAAGCCGCCCATAGACGTTTCTTTGTAACGGGTAGACATATCTTCGCCCGTTTGGCGCATCGTCTCAATGACCTGGTCCAGTGAGACGCGGTGTTCGCCGTCGCCACGCAAAGCCATTTTCACAGCATTGATAGCTTTCGCTGCAGCCATTGCGTTACGCTCGATGCAAGGAATCTGCACCAATCCACCTACGGGGTCGCAGGTCAAGCCCAGATTGTGTTCCATCGCAATCTCTGCGGCGTTTTCAATCTGCTCATTTGAAGCGCCCATCACCTGAGCGAGTCCAGCAGCCGCCATCGATGAAGCGGTACCCACTTCACCCTGACAACCCACCTCCGCACCAGAGATAGAAGCACGCTTCTTATAGAGCGCTCCCACAGAAGCAGCAGCAAGGAAGAAATCAACGACAACCTGTTCCCGCTTTGCTTGACCACAACCACGAATTCCGTCAGTGTAATTCATCGCATAATGCAACACAGCAGGAATGATGCCCGAAGCACCGTTAGTAGGAGCAGTCACGATTCGACCGCCAAAAGCATTCTCTTCATTGACAGCCAAAGCAATGAGGTTGACCCAGTCAAGAGCGTACTCAGGTGACTTCTGCGGATCTTCACTCACCAAATCTCGGTGCCACTGAGCTGCACGACAACGCACCTTCAAAGCACCCGGAAGGTAACCAATACGAGAGAGGGAAGAACCAACGCATTCACGCATTACTTGGTAAATATGCAAGATGCCTTCGCGGATTTCTTCTTCACTACGTACCGAAAGCTCATTCTGCATCTTCAAAGCAGCGATAGAGAGCCCCGCTGAATTAGCCATATCCAGCAATTCTGCACCTGATCCGAAGGGGTAAGGCGGGTTTTCCAAGCTAGAACCGCCGGTAGCTTCTTCATTTTCTTCAATAATGAATCCGCCACCGATAGAGAAGTATGTGCGCTCAAGCAAGAGCTCCTCCCCCGACCATGCGGCAACCTTAATGCCGTTGGTATGACGGGGCAAAATCGTCAGTGGACGAAGCGTGATATCGGATTCTTTATAGGTAACGACCGGACCATAAATCAACTTCTCGGTCGAAGCTGGAGCACCGCCAGCAAAATCCGCTGAGGCATAGCCTGCCAGGGGTAGAACACCGTCTACCGAGTTATTGGCCATCAGCTGTTCAGCTTCCCCAATGTTAATTGTCTCAGGAACAAACCCCGCAAGACCCTTGATAGCTGCGCTCATGGTGCCGTGGCCAGCACCGGTAGCAGCCAACGAGCCATAGAGGTCAATATGAACCCGATCCACGCGATTAAAATTACCGCTATCAATAAGCTCCGAGATAAACCGGTTGGTGGCGCGCATGGGCCCAACGGTGTGAGACGACGACGGGCCAACACCGATTGAGAAGAGTTCGAACACCGATATGTCATGCTCTAACGCCTCGGCCTTAATCTGTGCAGAACTAATATCCATACACTTTCCTTCCACCCTAAAAGTTATAAGTAAGCTCTATCCATACTAGGGTTTAGAGCACTTTGGCAGTTCAGCCCGAGCACATATGAAAGTACCCGGGCTGAACTGTAATATTTATTTACCTCTCACGAGAGGAAATACAGCACGAACTAAGATTCGCGCTTGTAGAAGGGCAAAGCGACAACGTCGAAAGGAGCCTTCTTGCCGCGAATATCAACGTCCACGGTAGTACCCAATTCTGAATGATCCCGGTTAACCAGAGCCATTGCAACGGGGTAACCCAACGTCGGTGAAGGAATACCGGAGGTCACCTCACCGATAACAGTTTCCCCATCTACCAGCTTGGCACCGCCACGAGCAGGACGCTTTGCCTGAGCCTTCAAGCCTACGAGGATACGCTCAGATTCGGTTTCCGCCAATTTTGCCAGAGCCTCACGACCCACAAAATCAGCTTTTTTCTTCTCCAAAGCGATTTCGACCAGGCGACCAAGACCGGACTCGAAAACCGAAATATCCTTGCCCAACTCGTTACCGTAAAGCGGCATACCTGCTTCAAGACGTAACGAGTCACGCGCTGCAAGACCTGCGGGCTTAATGCCGAATTCTTTACCAGCCTCAGCTGCAGCGTCCCAAATCTTTGCAGCTTCTGCGTTAGGAACGTAGATTTCAAATCCGTCTTCACCGGTGTAGCCGGTGCGAGCCAACAGTACTTCTACTCCCCCAAACTTCACAGGAAGAGAAGCGTAGTACTTCAGTTCCTTAATAGCTTCGGCATCTGAAGGATCCATTGCCAAAAGTATCTCTTCTGACTTCGGTCCCTGAACTGCCACCAAAGAAGTTTCAGCAGACTCATTCTTGAGCTCGACGTCGAACCCTTCAGCGCGTGCCTGAAAAGCTTCAAAGTCAGTTGCAACGTTAGAAGCGTTAGGCACTACCAAGAATTCTTCTTCGCCCAGGCGGTAAGTAATCAAATCGTCAAGGATTTTGCCGTTCTCATCAACAAGAATCGAATACTTAGCTTTACCCACCTTGAGGATGCCCATGTTGGACACCAGGGTGTAGTCCAAGTATGCAGCGGCATCAGGACCAGTAATGCGGAATTCGCCCATATGGGACAAATCGAATAGACCGGCAGCTGAACGAACAGCTTTGTGTTCTTCAACGTCGTTCTCATATTTCAAGGGCATATCCCAGCCGCCGAAATCAGTGAATGAAGCACCAAGAGCTTCGTGCTTTTCATAAAGGGAAGTTTTCTGCGGAGCCATGATGACTCTCCTTTCAAGGATGTATCAAATCAGGTGGAATCCCTCTGCGGTGAATAATTCCACCTGATTCGATAAGTTCTCAGCTAAACAGCTATGAACCTTTAGCTAGCTTCGGTTACCTCAATGTCAAATGCTTCCATCGGAGGGCATTCGCATACGAAGTTACGGTCACCGTTAGCACCGTCGATACGACCGATGGGAGTGAAGTACTTGTTGCGGTGCAACGAAGGTACGGGGAATGCAGCTTCGCTACGGGGGTACTTACGATCCCACTCGTCAGCAGAGACAACCTCAACGGTGTGAGGAGCATTGCGGAGCACCGAATCTTCAACAGAGATGTTGCCATCAGCTACATACTTGATTTCGTCAAAGATAGTGCTCATTGCGGTGATGAAGCGATCCAGTTCAGCCTTGCTTTCGGACTCAGTAGGCTCAACCATCAAGGTTCCCGGTACGGGGAATGCCAAGGTGGGTGCGTGGAAGCCGTAGTCCATCAGACGCTTGCAGACGTCTTCTGCAGTAACTCCGGACTGGGCGGTCAGCTCGCGCAAATCCAGAATGCATTCGTGAGCTACCAAACCGCCAGGACCGGTGTAGAGCACGGGGAACTTCTCGCCCAGCTCGCGGGCAATGTAGTTAGCATTCAAGATAGCGTATTCAGAAGCGCTCTTGAGACCTTCGGCACCGGACATCGCAATGTACATCCAGGTAATGGGCAGAACGCCTGCAGAACCAAACATTGCCTGAGAAATAGGCAACGAAGCACCTTCAAGCTTGCCCTCTTCATCTGCAAGGTAGCCATCACCAGGCAGGTACTTCTCCAAGTGTGCGCCTACAGCAACAGGACCAACACCGGGACCACCGCCACCGTGAGGGATAGAGAAAGTCTTGTGCAGGTTCAGGTGGGAGACGTCGCCGCCGAACTGACCGGGCTGTGCAAGACCCATCTGCGCGTTGAGGTTAGCACCATCAACGTAGACCTGTCCGCCTGCTTCATGAACCAGCTTGCAGACCTCAACCACCTTGTCCTCAAATACACCGTGGGTTGAAGGGTAGGTAATCATGATGCCGGCAATCTTATCGCCGTACTTTTCAATCTTTGCTTTGAGATCCTCGACGTCAATGGAGCCATCTTCAGCGGTAGCAACACCAGCGACGTCCAGTCCAGCCAAAGCAGCCGATGCTGCGTTGGTGCCGTGAGCAGACATGGGGATGAGCACGATGCTGCGCTGGGTATCGCCGTTGTCCTCATGGTAGGCACGGATAGCGCGCAGACCAGCGTATTCGCCGGATGCACCCGAGTTAGGCTGCAATGAAATTGCATCGTAACCGGTGATGGCTACGAGCCAGTCCGAAAGCTCATCAATGAGTGACTTCCAGCCCTTGGTCTGATCGGCAGGTGCCAGCGGGTGAATGGTGGCGAACTCGGGCCAGGAGATGGGTTCCATCTCAGCAGCAGCGTTCAGCTTCATGGTGCAGGAGCCCAAAGGAATCATGGTGCGATCCAGCGCCAGGTCCTTATCAGAAAGCTGGCGCAGGTAGCGCATCATGGAAGTTTCTGAACGGTACAGGTGGAAGACAGGGTGCTGCATGTACTCATCAGTACGTAACAGGTCTGAAGCAATCTCATACTTGCCAGATTCTGGTAGCTTGCCGCCGAATGCTTCTACCAAAGCGGTCAATACGGTGTCATCATGGGATTCACCAACAGAGATTGAAATGCGATCGTCGTTGATCTTACGGATGTTGATACCAGCGTCTGAAGCCTTCTTTACATACTCATCTGCTTTACCGTCGACGTCGAAAGCTACGGTGTCGAAGAAGGATTCGTGAACAAGTTTCAAGCCGGCACCAGACAGAGCAACAGCTACGCGAGATGCGTTCTCGTGCAAAGTCTCAGCGATCTTCTTCAGACCTTCAGGGCCGTGGTAGACAGCGTAAGCACCTGCGGTAATTGCCAATAGTGCCTGAGCAGTACAAATGTTAGAAGTAGCCTTTTCGCGGCGGATGTGCTGCTCGCGAGTCTGCAGTGCCAGGCGGTAACCGGGGCGACCGGTGGCATCCTGAGAAACACCCACCAGGCGACCGGGCATATTGCGCTGCTGACCGCTATGAACAGCCATGTATGCAGCGTGAGGACCGCCGTACCACAGGGGCAGACCGAAGCGCTGGGTATTGCCGACGACGATGTCTGCACCCATCTCGCCCGGAGACTTCAGCAAGGTCAAAGCGAGCAAATCAGCGTTCACCGTGACCAAGGCATTGCGTTCTTTAGCTTCGTCAACCAACGGCTTAATATCGCGTACTTCGCCGTCGTGACCTGGGTAAGCCAGGATAATGCCGAAGAGGTCGCCCTCTGGCAGACCATCTGCAAAATCGGTGACCACAAAATCAATGCCCAAAGCTTCTGCACGACCTCGCACAACAGACAGAGTCTGAGGCAGGCAACGGGAATCAATAGCGAATTTACCGTTCTTCACCTTGCGGTTAGAACGCTTCATCATGGTTGCAGCTTCAGCTACAGCGGTGGATTCATCCAGCAAAGAAGCGTTTGCAACCTCAAGGCCGGTCAATTCCATCACGGTGTTCTGGAAGTTCAACAAAGCTTCCAGACGACCCTGGGAAATTTCAGCCTGATAGGGAGTGTAAGAGGTGTACCAACCCGGTGCCTCTAGAATGTTGCGGCGTAGAACGGGCGGGGTAATAGCGTCATAATAACCAGCACCAATCATCTGTGCTTTGACGATATTTTGGCTAGCGTATCCAGCTAGCTTTTCCTGAGCATCTCGCTCTGAAAGAGCTTGAGGTAGGTTTAGCGCACTATCCATGCGGATAGAAGAGGGCACTACAGCGTCTACCAAATCACCCAAAGAATCATAGCCAACGGTGCTCAGCATCGATTCGAGGTCGGTATCGCGGGGACCAAGATGACGGTCGATAAATGACATACGAAATACTCCTTGTCAGTTCCAGTTCACGGATGAACTAGAGACCTCCCCACTCTGTTTTTTACCTGCGAGTTTTATCTTCAGCACGAGCGCATGCACGCTATACACCAAAGTTTGCTCCTACGGTGGAGAATGGGTTCTCCTTTTCAGAGTTACCTAACCAAGCGGTACGGGTGCCTGAGAGTTTCCCGGGGAGGTTTTGCTCCTTCGGCGCCGCAAGCTGTGCTTCTTTGCTAGCTCGACGGACTCTCCCGAATGGTATAGCGGTAGTTTATGAACACCTTAAAGTTTGCCATATCACACGCAAAATACGCCATACGATGTTCTGAATCGTATGGCGTATTTGCTACCAGCTAATTTAGGAGTCAGTCGTTATTTCTTGGGTTTTCCACCATTTTTAATAACGAAGGATAGTGCGAGGGAAACAAGGGCCGCCATCATCAGAGCGATCTGTGCCCAGAAGTAGTGACCGTTTGCACCATAAACTGCACCCATGACCAGCGGCGGGAAGTAACCGCCAAGACCACCGGCTGCTGACACCAGACCACCCACGGTTCCGGTTTCTGCCGGTTTGGTAGCTCGCCCTACCCAGCCGAAAACGGTGCCGGTTCCAAATCCGATGAAGATAGCCATCAAAATGAAGAGGGTGTAATACATCGCAGGCGATTCAAACTGCAGAGCAATCAGCACAGACAGTGCCGCAATCGCCAAGAACATGACGATAGTTACCGGGCGGGGTCCGACCTTATCCGCTGCCATGCCACCAAAGGGGCGAGCAATCACAGCGCATGTAGCAAACAGAGCCGCAAAGGTTCCTGCCTGAACTGCCTCAAAGTTGTAGACGTTACCCATGTATGTGGGCAAGTAATTAGAGAAAGCAACAAAAGCGCCGAAAACTACAGCGTAGATAAAGCACAACTCCCAGGTGGTTACCTTCTTTGTAGCAGCCATGATTTTAGGCATCATCGGCTCGGGCACACGCCCTGCAGTCTTCGGAGAATCCTTCATCACGAACCACACGATGACTGCATAAGACAGAGCGATGCACGCAATGATGACGTGGGTGGGGAAATATCCAAAAGCCTTCAACATACGAGGATTGAAGAACGCCGCTACAGCGGTGCCAATCATACCCATGCCGAAAATACCGGTGGCTAGTCCCTTACGGTGCGGCTCATACCAGGACGCCGCGAAGGGAATACCCACAGCAAAGATAGAACCACCAATACCCAGGAAGAAGGCTACAACCAGCAGCAAGGGGAAGCTGGTAGTGAAAGCGCCCACCAAGCCCACGACGAGCACCATAGCAGCGGTGAGAGTCAATAGAGCGGTAAACATAACCCTGCCACCAAAGCGGTCAGTCATCGCGCCCACCGGAATACGAGCAACCGCGCCCACAATAACCGGCATAGCAATGAGCAAACTCAACTGCCCAGGAGTGAGATGAAAGGCTTCCTTGTAGTAAGACTTTGCCAGTGGACCAATCATGGTCCAGCCCCAGAAACCAATCAACGAAGCTAGGGTAGCCATGATGACATTCTTAAGCTGACCCTTCAGTTGTGGATCGCGTTCCACAGTCGTAGTACTCATCTTTTCCTCATTTGTTGATGTGTGTGAAGGAACCTGCCGTACATCTTTTTTAGCTCCTTAGAAATATCTATTTCAGATTGCTACTGTTATCAGATGTTCCCACCGGATCCCAGCCGCGGCGTCGTCCGACCTTTTCTCCCCCGCGTGAGCGGTACACAATATAGGGGCGGAAAAGGTAGTGAATCGGCGCGGTAAAAGCGTGAACCAGGCGAGTGAATGGCCACAGCGCAAAGAGAGCAAAAGCCAATAAGATATGCATTTTGAAGGTGAATGGAATGTCCCGCATCAAACCCACTTCGGGCTGGAACAAGAATAGCGAGCGGAACCAAGGAGAGATATCTGCTCGATAGTTATGCCCGTGATGGCCCTGCATCGCACTGAAAATTGTGACTCCGATACCGAACACAATCACAGCCATCAAAGACACGTACATTATCTTGTCGCTGATAGTAGTCGCCGCAAAAACAGACTTATTAGTACGACGGCGAAAAACCATCACCATCAGGCCGAACAGAACCGCTAAACCAAACGGGATACCCATGATGAGCGCTCCCGCGTGGTACATCTCATCGGTAATCCCCAGAGCGGCAGTCCAGCTCGCAGGAATCATCAGCCCTACAATGTGACCGCCAAGAACACCGACCAAACCATAGTGAAAAAGTGGAGACGCAATTTTAAGTATCTTTGACTCATAGAACTGCGAAGACCTGGTGGTCCACCCAAACTGGTCGTATTTGTAACGCCAGATGGTGCCGCCAATAAGAATGACAATCACCATGTAGGGCAAGACACCCCAGAGGAAAGTATCAAGGATATTCATCGGTGAGCTCCTGACTGAGGTTGAAGAAGGGGAAGAAGACGAGGATCTGAGGCGCCCAAACCCACCTGCTCGGTGGGAGGTCCAAATCCTGCCAATTTTTGAATGTGTTGTACGTCTTCAGGAGATTCCCCCGGCAATGTCGCGCAGATACATTCCACCAAACCGTGAAACGCCAACTTATCATCGCGTAAAGCCAAACGAAGTAACTCCAGAGACGGTCGGTATGCCTGAAGCGCCGCGCGTCCTGACTTACGGTCAATCAGTGCTGCAAACTCCAGGACTAACGGCAGATAGTCGGGCAGCTCACCGTGTAAATCGGTGACCATTCCCGAATCGCGGTACATCTTTTTGAACCGGCCCAAAGCCTCACCCCGACGACGGGTATCGCCCTCGGTCCAGTAGGAAAGGTGTAGCGCGTGACGGCGGGATAGATCATATTCCTGCACATATTCGGCAGCAATTTTTTCTAATGGTGCCGACGCATACCAATCACGAATCTGCTCTACTGCCTCTACGAAAGCGGGGTTATCGATACGGTGAGCCAGTTCCAATAGCTCTGGAATGGTCTGCCGAATCTCCTCAGACGGGTAGCGGAAGAGCACTGAAGATACCTGGTAAATCACCGCATCTTCTTCAGCACCGCTCCCCCAATCCATATCAAAAGGATCCCCGCTGGAGGGGCGGACAGCCTCCGCTTCATCCCCCGACTTTCCCAGCAGTTTTGAAAAGAAACCAGCCACTATTTCGCCCTCGTTGAGCCGGCGGTGTTAGGGAACATCGCATCGGGGCGGCCGTTTCCGTCCCACATGAAGATATTGACCTTGCCGTCTGCACGAGCAGTGTTGGCGTAGGAGCCAGCTGATACAGGGTTGGGGCGAGCGCCGGTGCCGCTAAATGCGTCATCATAGAGCATTCCTGGGCCGCCGTCGCCCTCCAGAGAGCAACCAATTTCTTCGAGGTTATGAGCATCTTCCATATGTGCACGAGGAATCACGTAGCGCTCGTTGTACTTAGAAATAGCCATAAGCCTGTACATCTCATAGATTTGCTCGCCGGTCATACCCACTGCCTCAGCAATTTCTTCTTTGCCGACGCCGCCAAGGGTAATATCTCGCATGTAAGCACGCATTGCTGCGAGCTTTTTGAGGACATCCACCACGATCTTGGTATCACCAGCAGTAAAGAGCTCTGCGAGGTACTCCACCGGAATGCGGAGGGAGTCGATAGCGCCGAAAAGGTTTTCCTGGGACTCAGCATCGTGACCCTGCTCTTTGAGAAGGTCAATGATGGGTGAAAGCGGCGGAACATACCAAACCATGGGCATGGTGCGGTATTCGGGGTGAAGAGGAAGAGCAATCTTCCATTCCTTCGCCAGCTTGTAGACCGGTGACTTCTGCGCCGCTTCAATCCACGACTGCTGGATGCCCTGCTTCTTCGCTTCGCGAATCACTTCAGGGTCAAACGGGTCGAGCATAATATCTAACTGCGCTTCGTAAAGATCTTGATCGTTCTCGACCGAAGCAGCCTCTGTCACGCGATCGGCGTCGTACAGGAAAATACCGATGTAGCGCATACGACCCACGCAGGTTTCGGCACAAACGGTGGGGATACCGTGCTCTAAGCGGGGGTAGCAGAAAGTACATTTCTCAGCTTTACCGCTCTTGTGGTTGAAGTAAATCTTCTTGTAAGGGCAACCGGTAATGCACTGACGCCAACCACGGCAACGGTCTTGGTCCACCAGGACAATGCCGTCTTCGCTACGCTTATAGATCGCGCCGGAGGGGCAGGAAGCCATGCAGGAAGGGTTCAGGCAGTGCTCGCAGATGCGAGGCAGGTAGAACATGAAGGTCTGCTCAAATTCGAACTTGATCTTCTCTTCAGATTCCTGACGGATCTTCTGCACGATGGGGTCTTCGTTACCGGTGACGTAAGTACCGCCAAGGTCATCGTCCCAGTTAGCAGACCAGTCAATAGCGGTGTCCTCACCGGTAATCAGAGACTTAGGCTTAGCGACCGGAAAATCATCACCCAAAGGTGCCGAAATCAGATTCTGGTAGTCATAGGTCCAGGGCTCATAATAGTCGGTCATCTGAGGCTGAATGGGTGAAGCAAAAATGGTGAAAAGCTTCTTGAAACGGTTACCCGCCTTCAGCTCCAGACGCCCCTTCTTATTAAGAGTCCACCCGCCCTTCCACTTTTCTTGGTCTTCATAACGCTTGGGGTAACCCAAACCCGGGCGGGTTTCCACGTTATTGAACCAGACGTATTCAGTACCGGCACGGTTTGTCCATGCTTGCTTACAGGTCACGGAACAGGTGTGGCAACCCAGGCACTTATCCAGTGCCATAATCATTGATACTTGAGCCATTACTCGCATTAGTAGGTGACCTCCTGGTTGCGGCGACGGATAACAGAGACGATGTCTCTCTGGTTACCAGTGGGACCGAGGTAGTTGAAAGCGTATGCCTGGTGAGCATAACCACCAATGAGGTGGGTGGGCTTAACCAAGATACGGGTGACGGAGTTGTGGATACCGCCACGCTTGCCGGTTGCTTCTGACTTAGGAATATCCACCAGACGCTCCTGGGCGTGGTGAACATAGACGACGCCGGTGGGCAGACGGTGCGAAACCACCGCGCGTCCCACGAAAACGCCGTTATCGTTCACACACTCGATCCAGTCGTTATCCTTGACACCAATCTTGGCGGCGTCGTCGGGGTTCAGCCAGGCATGAGAGCCACCGCGTGAGAGCGCCAGCATGTAGAGGTTGTCGTGGTAGGACGAGTGAATGGACCACTTATTGTGCGGGGTCATGTAGCGCACCGCGATAGTGACCTCATCCTGCTGCTCCCCCAGCTTGGGCTGGTTGAAGAGCTGGTTCATGTCCAACGGCGGGCGGTAGGTAGGCATCTGCTCACCCATTTCGCTCATCCAGTCGTGGTCCAAGAAAAAGTGCATACGACCGGTGAGGGTGTGGAAGGGTTTCAACTGCTCGGTATTGAGCGTGAACGGCGCATAGCGACGTCCGCCAGTTTCCGAACCAGACCACTCGGGCGAAGTAAACACGGGACAGGGGCGATCCTGGGTGTCCTTGAAGGTAATGCGTTTTTCCTCATTGCCTTCAGCCAGGTGCACGAACTTCTTGCCCACGCGCTTCTCTAACTCTTTGAAGGCCTTGATAGCTACGGGACCGTTTGAGGTACCTGATAGCGCAAGGATGGTATCGCAGAGCTTGGAATCGGTGTCAATCGCCGGGCGACCTGCACCCTTACCCGAATCCATTACACCGTTCTCCTCGGCGAGCTTTGCCAGCTCGTCGTTGACGTCAACGGTAATTGCCTTGGTCGTCGTACCTAAGGTAGAGAGCAAGGGGCCGACCGAGGTGTACATCTCGTAGAGGGCAGGGTAATCACGTTCGACCATCGCAAAGATGGGCATGTTCTTACCTGGTACACCTTTCTTGCCCTCGTTCTTCCAATCGCAGGAGTGACCACCGGGCTGAGCAATCTGCCCTGGGGTGTCATGCTGCAACGGAACAGAGACCAAATCCTTTTGCGCCGGCAGATGCTTCTTGGACAGCTGCGAGAAGACCCATGCCAATTCCTTGAAAATCTGGTGGTCAGTCTTGGTCTCCCACGGCGGATCGATGGCCGGAGTGAAAGCGTGGATGTAGGGGTGCATATCGGTGGAGGAAATATCGAATTTCTCATACCAGGTAGCGGCAGGGAACACGATATCCGAGGACAGCGTAGAAGAGGTCATGCGGAAATCCGCGGTGACCAACAAGTCCAGCTTACCCTGGGGCGCCTCGTCGTACCACTTAACCTCGCGCGGCTTGCTTTCTACGGTGTCTTTACCCATCACCGAGTTGTGGGTACCCAGCAGGTGCTTGAGGAAGTATTCTTCGCCCTTTGCGGAGGAGCCCAGCAAGTTATTACGCCAGAGCATGAGGGTACGGGGCCAGTTCACAGGGTTGTCGATATCTTCTACCGAGAACTGCAAGCTACCCTCGTTGAGACGATCCGCTACATATGCAGCAGGAGTGTCTGCGGCACCGGATTCAACGGCAGCAGCTGCTTCTTGTGCCAACTGGGTGGGATTTTCATTGAACTGTGGATACATCGGCATCCACCCCATACGGGTAGTACGCGCCACGATATCTGCCGTATGAACGCCCTTCAGCTCACCCTTAGCTAGCGGAGACTGTATTGAATCGGAAGAATAGCCGTCTTGACGCCACTGGTCAGTATGCATGTACCAGAACGAAGTACCTGCCTGAGTGCGAGGAGGGCGAACCCAGTCCAAGGCATTTGCCATATGTGCCCAGCCGGTAATGGGGCGAGCCTTTTCCTGCCCCACGTAGTGAGCCCAGCCGCCACCATTGCGACCTTCACAACCGCACATCTGTAACAAAGCCAAAATAGCGCGGTAGGTAGCGTCGCCGTGGTACCACTGGCAGATACCTGCACCCATGATAATCATGGTGCGACCGCCTGAATCAATCGAGTTCTGAGCGAATTCACGCGCCACACGAATGACAGCTTCTGCAGGAACGGAAGTAATTTCCTCCTGCCAGGCAGGAGTGTACTGAGTTTCGAGATCCTCGAAATCACGGGCAAATTGCCCCGGCAAATGGAGTTGCGGGCGAGCCACACCGTACTGAGCCAAAATCAGGTCAAATACGGTGCACACTTCCATTCCCTCCACCAAAATGGTGGGAACACCACGAGAAACCACATGTCCGGCACCATTGGGGGTATCAAAGGCAGGCATCTTGATTTCAGCCACGCCTGTTGCACCACCGGGAATATCAGCTACTGACAGAGCAGGCTTAATCCCGTCAAGATCAAGATTCCACTTGCCCATATCTTCAGCGTTATAGCGGTGGCCCAAGGTGCCGTTAGGAACGATTACTTCACCTGTCGCGCGGTCAAGAAGAGCCGTCTTGAAATCAGGATCCGCCATCGAGGCACCCTGTGCCAAATCGGCAGCTTTCACAAACTTATGAGGCACCTTGATGCCGTCTTCACGGGTTTCCAATCGAACAAGGAAGGGGAAATCAGTAAAGGTGGTGGTGTAATCCTCAAAGAATTCCACCCGCTGGTCTACAAAGTTCTCTTTGAGAATGACATGGCCCATCGCCATCGCCAAAGCAGCATCAGTACCGGGCTGAGCAGGTAGCCATTCATCGGCGAACTTGGTGTTATCAGCGTAGTCAGGGGAAACAGAGACAACCTTGGTTCCGCGATAACGAACTTCAGCAACCCAGTGAGCATCTGGAGTACGCGTGACTGGGATGTTGGAACCCCACATCATCAGGTAGGTTGCATCCCACCAGTCACCCGATTCACGAACGTCAGTCTGGTCACCAAAGACCTGAGGGGATGCCACCGGAAGGTCGGCATACCAGTCATAGAAAGAAGTCATGACGCCGCCGAGCAACTCGATATAACGAGCGCCCGAAGCATGCGATGCCATAGATTTAGCAGGAATAGGTGAGAAACCGATGTTGCGGTCGGGACCATATTCCTGAATGGTATGAATCTGTGCCGATGCCACCATCTCTAGGGCTTCGGTCCAGGTTCCGCGCACTAGACCGCCCTTACCGCGAGCTTTTACGTAGCGCTCGCGTTTGGCGGGGTCAGTGACGATAGATTTCCACGCCAATACAGGATCGCCGTTATGGATGGCTTTAGCTTCGCGGTACATCTCCAAGAGAGGTCCGCGGATGTAGGGGTACTTCACACGAGAAGGTGAATAGGTGTACCAGGAGAAAGAAGCACCACGGGGGCAACCACGAGGTTCATACTCTGGGCGATCAGGACCGACGGTGGGGTAATCGGTTGCCTGAGCTTCCCAGGTAATAACGCCGTCCTTGACAAAGACTTGCCAGGAGCAGGAACCGGTGCAGTTCACACCGTGGGTGGAGCGCACCACTTTGTCGTAGCTCCAACGGTCACGATAGAAAACGTCGCCGCGGCGCCCGCCTTCACGAAAAACTGCGCGTCCGTCGTCAGATTCGTCCCATTTGGAGAAGAATTTGCCGAATTTGAGGAGTTGGTCCGAAAAGGGGCCGTCGACTTTCGCCCCGGAGGGGGTACTGCGCCCCCTGGTGTTAGCTGTCTCAGTCATACCTCAATCGTACGAAAATTTAGGTATGAAAAATACCAAATAAAAATTTGCGCTAATTAGGGCTTTCATAAGGGAAGAATCTTTGCTTTAGATATTTATATTTTCTGATTCAACCATTGAGCAAGACCACCAGCAATATTAAATGCCCGTTCTGCCCCGTGATTTCGGAAGATTTCCGCCGCCGCAGAGGACCGTGGTCCGCCTGAACAGAAAAAGCCTAAAAGCGCAGTTTCTCCGCCAAAATGCGCAGAAATATAAGCCTTGAGAGTACCCTCTTGCCCCATTTTCTGAAGCTGTCCATAGGGCAAATTAATAGACCCCGGCACTGTCAATGCCAGATGCTCCGCAGGTTCTCGAACATCAATGAGGAAAGTGTTTTCTTTATCTTGGGCGCGCTCAAATTCTTCCCAGGAAAGCTCGTCTAGGGACGAGTTACTGTCCTTCGGGGGAGAAGAAACCGAATTGTGACGGTTTATTAAGTTTGGCTCTTTTTTACCTTTACCCTGTTCTGACTTATCCGAATGCGGCTCCTGCACTTCCTCATTCTGTGCTAGAAGAGGTATATATTCCCAGCGTCCTTCGAGCCCAGAATAGTAGCCCACCTGCCCTATCAGAGGGTTTCCGATTTCGGCAAGAATCTTCAGGGCTTCCATCGCCATAGATGTGCCCACTACACCCGCCAGCGCACCGATGACGCCCGCCGTCGAGCACGTGGGGACAGTTCCAGGAGCAGGTTGAACAGGATAGAGATCTTCATAGACCGGCCCATGACCCTGCCAAAACACGCTCATCTGTGCGTCAAAACCTAAAATCGCCGCCCAGATGTGCGCTATTCCTGCCCGTGCGCAAGCGCGAGATGCGATATAGCGGGTTTCAAAATTATCGCTGCCGTCAAGCACAACCGATGCGCCAGCAAACAGTACATCAACGTTCTCTTCCGTCAGGCGTTTCTCTACTGTTCGCACCGTGATAAACGGGTTCAGCGAGCGCAAAGAGTCCGCTGCGGACTGAGCTTTGGAGTTTTCGACCCGCGAGAACGTATGTATCACTTGCCGGTGCAGGTTGGAAACTTCCACTGCATCGTCGTCAATAATGGTGATAGTGCCTACCCCGGCTCCTGCCAGATAGAGCAAGACCGGCGCGCCCAATCCTCCCGCGCCAATTACCACTGCATGAGAATTTTTCAGCTTTTTCTGCCCTTCCAGTCCGAGTTCGGGCAGAATCATTTGACGGCCGTAGAGCTTATATTCGCTCGGTGAAAAATTCTCGTGCATATTTGCCTAGTTTTGGGTTGAAGACGCCGTGTTGGTGTCGATACCGACCCATTCGACGGAGCCGTCCACCAGTTCTTGTTCTTTCCAGATGGGTACTTCTGCTTTGATCCGATCTGCTGCGTTCTGGCACGCGGCAAAAGCTTGCCCGCGATGAGCCGCCGCTGCTAAGACGGTCAGTGCAGATTCGCCAATCTTTATAGGCCCCACGCGGTGTACCGCCCAGAGCCGAACGCCATCGATTTCCTCAGCGACGCTTTGCACTGTGCGTGCTATGAATTCGCGAGCTTGGGGGTGGGCAGAGTAGGAAAGCCCGGCAACAGCTGCGCCGTGGTCGTGATTGCGCACTATGCCGTCGAAAATGACCAGCGCACCCATTTGGTCAGTCATTACGTGCATTTTCGCAGAGGCGAGGAGGGGTTCCAAGGGCGATTCGGTGATATCGGTGTGCAGAACCAGCGATTCAGAAGGTTCCAGCGCATCGGTGGAGTGAAGGTTAGTGGTCATGGTAATCCTTAAGCTGTCGGCAGATGTGTTCAATGATGGGGTCCAAGACCGCGCAGCCGTCTTTCACTCCCCCACGGGAGCCCGGCAGAGTCATCACAAAGGTTCGGCCAATGACGCCGGCAACCCCCCTGCTCAGTACAGCGGCGGGTGTGCTTTCCATACCCTTTTGCCAGAAGGCATGCATAATTCCCGGGATTTCTTTGTCCAGGTGCGGCCGGACAGCTTCTACCGTTTGATCATCGGTGTTCAATCCCGTTCCGCCTGAGAGCAGAAGGAGGGTCGGCAGATTTCCCTGTTCCACCAAGTCAGCAAAGTGTTCAACGATTTGGCTATCTGCAATCACGGTCGCATCGGGTGTTTCAAAACCTTGCGAGCGCAACCAGTCCACCGCGATTGGTCCTGATTTATCTTCGTAGATTCCTTTGGACGCGCGGGTGGAGCAGACAATGACTAGTCCGCTGCGATTTTCTGGCATGTCGTACGATTCGTCTTTCATTGAAAGCTCCCCTCTCAGGGGTCGATGGTGTTTTGCCGGGTCAAGTTCTATGACTGGGGTTTGTTCTGAACAGACCAGTCCCCTGATTTTCCACCAGACTTTTCGAGCACACGAATATCGGTAATCACGGCGAATTTATCTACTGCTTTAATCATGTCGAACACGGTGAGTGCGGCTGTGGACACTGCAGTGAGTGCTTCCATCTCAACCCCGGTCACTCCGCGCGTCTTAACGGAGGCTTCGATGCGCACCCCATTTTCTAGTCGCTCAAAATCAACGGTGATTTTACCCAGCGGGAGGGGATGGCACAGGGGAATGATATCTGGGGTGTGTTTGGCACCGAGGATTCCGGCTACCCGGGCTACGGGCAAAGCATCGCCTTTGGGAAGGTCTGCATCAAAGATTTGTTCGACGACGTCGGGGCGGGTGAGCACCGTAGCTTCGGCGAGCGCGATCCGGGTGGTCACTGATTTTTCGGTGACATCAACCATGTGCGCTGAACCGTCTTCTCTCACGTGGGTGAGGTGGTCTGATTCTGCCAAAGTTTGCTCCTACATCGTTTCGATTGTTGAAAGGGGGTACCACCGCAGAATATCACCGTTGGTGTAGTGCTTGTTCGGTTCTATCTCTACTAGCGCATTTGCTTGGGCGGCGCGGTGCAGAAGATGCGATCCGGTTTGTGGGTCTGGTTCAATCAGCCATTCTGCGGTGGCGTTGGATTCTGATGACGCGCGGGTGATGGTGGCGCGGCGGTATTGGGTTTTGCCGGCTAAACCTTCGAGGGGTTCCGCGGTTTGTAGTTTGCCCAGATGAGTGCCGGTATAGTACCAGGAGATATTGAGGTGGGGTCTGAGGAACATGCGGTAGGAGATGAGGGTGCTGACGGGGTTGCCGGGAAATGCCAGCCAGAGGATGTTCTCTGAGCTACCTCGATGCGCTAGTTCCATGATTCCTTGAGGGCCGCCCGGTTGCTGGCTGACGTGGCCGAACCATAATTTTTGGACAGTAAGTTCGGTGGGATTCTCCATGAGCAGGTGAATCGCGTTCTTGATGACTTCGAATTTTCCGTGGCTAATGCCGCCGGAGGAGATGATCAGATGCGGGGAGAATTCATGGATAGCTTGGTCCAGATGATGAATGAGCTTCTGAGGATCATCTTGGATATGCAGATGCTTGCTGATAGCAGAGTCTTCTGCAAGAAGCTGTATGAGCATGGGCCCATTGGCGTCGCGGATGTGGGAAGGTGCGGGGGTATCGTTAGCCGCTACTTCATCGCCGCCGGTTACCACTAGCACACGCCGTGCGCCCTGAACCGTGACTTCCTTGATACCTTGAGCAGCTAGAGCGCCCACAAGTACAGCAGAAATTTTCTCCCCGGCGCGAGCGAGAATCTCCCCGGCTTTGATGTCCTCTCCCGGCTGACGCACAAACTGCCCCGGTTGTGTCGTCGGTATATAGACCTCGCTCTGAAAAGCTGCGAAGCTTCCGTCCTTTTCCCCTTGCGGTTCACATTTTTCTTCGGGGACGACGGCGCTCAACCCAGCGGGCACTTCTGCGCCGGTCATAATCGGGTAGGCGATGCCGTCTTCGGGCACAAAGTTTTTGAGGCTTGCTCCCGCTGCAATATCTGCCCCCACGGTGAAGATGCGTGAGGTACTCACGGCAGCATGGGCGGTGAGGGCATAACCGTCCATCTGGGAATTAGGAAATGCCGGGACGTTCTCGGGAGCAAGAATATCTTCGGTTAAAACCCGCCCGTTTGCTTGTGCCAGGGCAACGCGTTCAGGTTCGGGGTCAGGGAGCTGCTGAAAGCGCTCGCGCACCAATGTTTGGTAGTTCTTTGGCGTGAGTGAATGTTCTTTCGAGAAGGTTGTGGTCAACGCGCACCTCGTAAACGTTGTAGGGCAATGAGTAAAAGAGCTAGTCCGAGAATGATGAGATACAGGCTAATGAGCATCAGTGAAGATCCCAGCGCCTCGGGCATAAAGTTTGAGCTGAGCATCAGCTCGATGTTGAGGGGAATAGTACGGGTCTTTTCAGCGATATTTCCTGCGAAGGTGACGGTCGCACCGTACTCCCCCAGAGCTCGGGCAAATGCCAACAGAAATGCAGTGGCAAGACCGGGATAGGACAGGGGTAGTAGCACTTTGCGGGTAATCTCCCACGGAGTAGCGCCTTCTACATACGCCAGTTCTTCAAATTCCCGTGGAATGGTACGCAAAGTGGTAACCGCCGTCGCAACGAAAAAGGGCAAACCCACAAATATCTGAGTCAGCACGACGGCGAACGGAGTGAAAGGAATTGAAACCCCAACCTCGTTGAGCCACTGCCCTATCAGCCCCCGGCGGCCCCAGAAAAAGGTCAGCGCCAAACCAGAGACAACTGGTGAGAGTATGACCGGCGTATAGAGAAAAGCGTAGAGAACCATACTTAGTTTTTTCCACCGCGTACGATCCAGCACCTGGGTAAAAATTAGCGAAAGGGGCAGACCGAGCACACCGCAAACCGCCGTAGAGATCAGTGCCGTGAGTACAGAGAGTCGAGTAGCTGCAAGTGCATCGGGGTGAGACAGTAGTTGCGCAGTATCTTTCCAGGGGATATGGAATGCCAGACCAGCTAAAGGACCAAGAATTACAAAGACGCCAATGGAGGCAGGAAGAGCAAAAACCCACGGGGCCGAACGAAAGGCAGTGTGCTTTTTCATCGGTCTCCGTGGGTTGCGTAGTATCTTCAGAAGTCTAGAAGTTCTATTCTACTTTTGCTGAGGCTACTTTGCAGAACCAAAGTCATACTGGCTCATAATCTTTTGAGCTTCCTCCCCGCTCAGCCAGGTGGCAAAGTCAGAAGCTACTGAGTTCTGTTTCCCCAGGTTGGTAAGAGCCATGGGATAGACATTGTCCTCTAAACCAGGAAGATTAATCACCGTGATGTCCTGGTCTTTTTTCAGGTAAGCAGCGTCGGTAGAGTAAATAAATCCAGCGTCTACCGCGCCACTGGCTACTTTGGTAGAAACGTCAGATACGTTCTTCTCTTCCGTAGCATTGCCCAGTTCTACATGTTGGTTGTCTAGCTCCTGATGAGCGAGGTTGCCGCAGGGCACCTCAGCGGCACAAATTGCGGTGGTCACAGACTCTGAAGCGAGGTCTTTGACAGCAGAAATCTTGCCGGGGTTGCCTGCCGAGGTAGCCAGGACCAGGCGGTTCGTTGCAATAACCTTAGGTTCAGATTCTTTGAGGTCTTCTACCGAGGTACGAGCGCCGTCCATCGTTTGTTGATCTGCGGTAATGAGAACATCAGGGGTGGCGCCCTGTTGCATCTGCTGTACCAACTTCGAAGACCCTGCAAAGTTGAAAGAGACGTCCACTCCAGGATGCTCTTTCTCATACGCTTTCTCGAGTTCAGCACCGGCAGAGTTGAGGGAAGAAGCGGCGAATACTTCTACGGTTCCGCGTTCCTGAGAAGGAGAAGAACTTGAGCTGGCAGTATCCGTGTTAGCCCCGCATCCAGCTAAGGCAACGGTAGAAATAACACCTGCGCTGAGTAAAGTTTTTTTGATATGAGAGTGTGCTCCCACGGGGTAACCGCCTATTCAGCTCAAAACGAGAATATGGTTATCGAAGGTTTTTCCGACTAATGTAAATATAACCGTTTTGATACCAAATTTGTGAAGAGAGGTAACCAATGGCATTGAAGTTTAGCCCCGATGCGAATTCCGCCGGTGCTAGCGAAAAGCCTGCGACTTCTGGATCTGGCACCCTTATTGCCGGCACAACCTTACCAATTGTGTCCCAGCACGAGTCGACCATGCCCTCTGAGCTCAAAAAGTCTGGCCCCCTCGTTGATCAGTGGGGGCGCAACGCCACTGACCTGCGCATTTCTCTCACCGATAAATGCAACTTGCGCTGCCAATACTGCATGCCCGCCGAGGGTCTCAATTGGTTGCCCAACAACCGGCTATTAACCGCCGAGGAAATCGTGCGCCTGGCTCGCATTGGAATTGAAGAACTAGGCGTGGAAGAGATTCGCTTTACCGGCGGTGAGCCTTTGTTACGCAAAGAACTTCCCGATATTCTCCGGGAAATCCACCACGATCACCCCGAAATTCCTCTGTCGATAACCACCAACGGCATGGGGTTAGAAAAACACGCGGATAAGCTCAAAGCCGCAGGGCTGAAACGCATCAACGTTTCCTTAGATTCCATTTGCCCCGAAACTTTTGCCGAATTGACCCGCCGTGACCGGCTCTCCGACGTCCTCAAAGGCGTGGACTACGCGGCATCCATCGGACTCAACCCCGTCAAAATCAATGCGGTACTGATGCCCGGTATTAATGACAACGAAGCTGCGGAGCTGTTGGAATGGGCAGTCACCAAGGGGTATCAGCTACGCTTCATTGAGCAAATGCCCATCGACGCTGACAACCGCTGGACGCGCGAAGGCACCATCACCGCTGCCGAGATACGCGAAAAGCTCTCTGATAAATTTGTGCTGCATCAAGAGCCTGGACCCCGCGGCTCTGCCCCTGCTGCGCTGTGGGATGTCTACCCCTTAGGTACCCAAGAATTTGACCCCGCGAAGGCACTGGGCAAAGTAGGGATCATCGCTTCAGTAACCGAACCCTTCTGCTCCACCTGCACTCGTACCCGGCTGACCGCAGACGGTAAAGTCCGCTCCTGCCTTTTCTCACAAACAGAAACAGACCTCATGGGAATTTTGCGTTCCGATGCCACTGACCAGGAAGTGGCAATGCGCTGGCGAGAGGCAATGTGGGAGAAACCTGCCGCTCACGGCGCCAATAACGCGGGCTTCGAAACACAAGAATTTGTACAACCCAGCCGTTCTATGAGCGCCATCGGAGGCTAACGCATGATTACCGTTCATTTTTTTGCCGCGGCGCGCGCGGCAGCCGGGCAAAGCAACCAATCTATTAATCCCGCAGAAATCTCTTCTGATCAACCCACGGTGGGCGAAATTGTCGCTTATCTCGGTCGCAACCATTCAGGGCGTACCCCTTCGGGCATGAGCCTGGCTCAGGTACTGGAACAGTGCTCTTTTCTGGTGAACGGCGCTCGCGCTGATCAGGATGCGAAGGTGCCCGACGGCGTCCGCCTAGATGTTCTACCTCCCTTTGCCGGCGGTTAAGCTCCATGAACAATTCTTATCCCGAGTATGCGGCGATTGTGGTCGCTGGTGGTCGTTCTTCACGCTTGGGAGGAACTCCTAAGGCATCGCTCTCCAACGGTTCGAAAACGCTTTTAGTATCTTCGCTAGAGGCAGTTGCAACCGCGCGGCAACGTGTGGTGGTAGGTCCAAGCGATTTACCCGTACCCGCCGATGTTAAACTCACCCGAGAAGACCCACCCTTTTCCGGGCCTGCTGCTGCAATCACAGCGGGGGTACGAGCGCTATCGCCATCCTGCGAGTGGACCTGCATCATCGCAGTAGATATGCCCCGAATAGCAGAAGCTATCGATACTTTATTAGAAGCAACTCTTCAGGCTCCGGCAGATATCGAAGGGTTCTTCGGCGTCTCGGGAGAAATCGCGCAGCCGCTGGTAGGTATTTACCGCACGGAGAATCTCCGGAGGGTCTTCGACACTGATACCGCTCACCAATCGGTACGACGCTTTTTGCGTCAGCTTAACCTTCAGGCGGTACCCTTGGACGGCGGAGTAACCGACGACGTCGATACTTGGGAAAGCGCCCACGCCACCGGGTTTGACTCCCCGCAGTGGAACTAAACAAAAACTTGTGAAATTTACGAATGTTGCCGTACAAGGGCACCAAACTATATTGCACCATCAAAAGGAACAGAATATGCACCATACCCGCTGGGAAGATGCCGTTTCCCTCATGCACCAGCGTGGCACTCGCGCCGCTCAAATTCATGAACGGGTCGGTCTTGCTGACGCCATCGGACGAATCCTTGCAGAGGATGTGTACACTTTAGTCCCCCTGCCTCATTACAATTCTTCCGCTATGGACGGTTATGCAGTGTGCGGTTCTGGGCCTTGGATACTGAAGGATGCCGAGGAGCCGTCCGCCCATGAGAATCGCCATCGTCGGACGGTAGATTTACAGGACGGCGAAGCTGCCACGATCCTTACCGGCGGGTTGATACCCCCAGGGACAACTACAGTAATCCGGCTGGAGTGGGTTCATTTGGAAGAGCAGGATGGTTCAACGCTAGTGGTTTCGGATTACGGTGAACCGCAACCGGGGTCTGATATGCGCAACCGGGGTGAAGAGCTCGCTGAGGGGAGTCTTGCAGTGTCTCGTGGGACCCACTTGGGTGCGCGACATATAGCTTTTCTGGCGGTGTGCGGGTTTGATACGGTCCCGGTGATTACTCAGCCCACCGTCTCTCTTGCATACACCGGCAACGAAGTCATTACCGAGGGGATTCCAGGCCCCGGTGAAGTCCGCGATGCTTATTCTGCCCAATTTCCAGCGATTTTGAGCTCCATGGGCGCGAAGGTGCAGGGCACCGCTCGGCTACACGATGATATGGATGAACTCCACCGCTGGTTCAAGTCAGATAACTGTGTGGCATCAGATTTGTTGGTTCTCACCGGTGGTTCTTCTACCTCAGAAGTTGATCTTGTCCGCCAATTGCTGAGCGAGCTTGATGCCCATTATATTTTTGAGGCAGTTGCGGTTCGTCCCGGGCATCCCTGCCTAGCTGCAGAATTGCCTGACGGGCGAATCGTCCTCGGTTTGCCAGGCAACCCGCTGGCAGCTCACACCGCGCTCTATAGCTATCTGCCTGCCTATCTTGCAGGCGTAGCAGGTCAGAATCTATCGGAGCTTCTCTCTGTGGAGTTGACCGAAGATATTCCTCCTTTTAAGAAAGCTGACGCGCGGTTGATACCTGCCCGTGTAACCGGTGAGAAAGCGCTCCCCTTCCGCCGAGGCGTTGATTCGCATATGCTTTCGGCTTTTGCCCAAGCTCAGGCGTTGGTGGTTATCCCTCCTGAGGGTGCCGTTGCCGGTGAAAAAGTTCAGGCGCTGCCGCTAACCGTCTAGTCCTCGTTAGATGGTCCTGCGCTAGGTGGAGAGCGCAGTTCTCTCTATAATCAGGGAGTATATCTTTCCAGCTGTCAGGAGAAACCGTGGCTAAACCAAAACTTGCTGATGTTGCCCGGGTCGCTGGCGTCTCCCCCACTACGGTCTCTCGCGTACTCAATAGCCGGGGTTACCTCTCGCAAGAAACTCGCGAGAAAGTCTATGAAGCTATGCGGGAGATTAACTATCGACCCAATGCCATTGCTCGCTCCCTTCAAGAGCAGAAAACGCATCTGATTGGTTTAGTTTTTCCGACTGTTTCAAACCCTTTTTATGGTGAGTTAGCGTATCGGATTGAGTCGAAGTTAGCGGACGCCGGGTACAAGGTCATTCTGTGTAACAGCGAAGATCACCCAGAATTAGAGGCTCGTTATCTGGATATGCTCATGGGCAATCAGGTAGACGGGTTGGTCACTGGCGCGCATTCGGATGTTTTGGCGTTGGCTCCCCATCTTGAAGCTCCGCTGGTCACTATCGACCGCATTAATGGCGGTGGATACCCAAATATCCGCTGTGACAATTTCACAGGTGCGCTCCAGGCTACAGAGTCTCTTATTGCTACGGGTGTTCGTCGCATCGTGCATTTTACTTCTACCGTCTCCGAACAAAATCTGCGCCAGCAGGGATATTCCAAGGCTATGAGCGCCGCTGGTTTAGAGCCGGAAATAGTGGAGCTGGGTTTCAGATCGAGCGATGGCGAGCATCGACAAACGATTAATAATTTTCTCGATTCGGAACCCACCGTGGAAGCAGTTTTTGCGTCCAACGACGGATATGCGGCGATGGCTCTCCAATGGGCGTACGTCCGAGGCAAGAAGGTGCCCGAGGACTTTTCGGTCATCGGGTTTGACGGTACCCCCGCGGTGCGATCGTTACTTCCGCAGTTGGCGACCGTCGTCCAGCCTTTTGAGCTGATGGCAGAGCGAACTGTACAACTGTTACTTGCGGCGATAGATGGCGCCGGCTCCAAAAGAACAGATTCAGACCCTTCAGAAGATTCTCCTGCCGACCATAATTTACCGGTTGAGCTGTATCTGGGGCAGACCGTCAAAGCTCAGTCAAACGCAGAGTAATACCTGAACTCAACAAAATATAGCGCTCCGGGAGATATTCTCCCGGAGCGCTATGTTCATAATGCTCATTTGATTTCTGCCCATCAGCGATTGAGGACAAGAGAGCTATACAGCTTTTGAACCTGCTGTTGATTCTAGATTTTTTGCTTCTACGTTCACGAAGGCTTCTCCACTGCGAAGTACAGCCCCGTCATGAACTCCCTGTGCAAATCCGGTTTCTTCAACCGTCTTTTTGGCATTGGTAATGACGAGCGGCGTAGTCAGCGGGTAACCGGCGTCAGCTATGGCTGCTGAGTCGAACTCGACCAGAACGTCGCCTCGCTTAACCTGCTGACCGTTAGTGACCTGAGGAGTAAAGTGCTTGCCGTCGAGTTCAACGGTGTCAAAACCGATGTGCATGAGGAGCTCTAGACCGTTGTCAGCTCGCATACCTACGGCGTGCCCGGTGGGGAACGCTACGGTAATTTTGCCGTCTGCCGGCGCAACCAGTTGCCCGGTAGAAGGTTCGATAGCTGCGCCGGGGCCCAGCGCGCCCGAGGCAAAGGTAGGGTCAGAAACTTCTGCCAGAGCGACCACGCTGCCGTTCATATGAGCGGTGAGCTCATAACCGGGGGTTCCTGCCAGGGTAGGAATCGCTGCAACTGCTTCCGCTTTCGATTCTTCAATCGCTGCATCAATCTTCTCCTGGCGAGCGGCGACGCGGCGACCCCAGAGATATGAAGCAACTGTTGCAAGAATTGCCGATGTAAAGATTGCAATGAAGAATGCGCCCCATCCCCCACCAACAGACGGATCAATAGAGACGAATCCTAGGAATCCTGCAGCGCCAGGGGCAGACGCTTTGACGCCGGTGATGGCGATAATCGTGGCTGCGATAGCAGAAGCACCCATAGCGATATAGAACGGCCAACGAAGGCGAAGATTGACACCAAAGATAGCTGGTTCAGTGATTCCGAGGAAAGCGGACGGCGCCGTCGCTCCAGCTAGAGCCTTCAACTTCTCATCACGCGTGGTAAGGAAAACGCCCAGGGCAGCACCACCCTGCGCCACGTTCGCCATCGAAGCAATCGCGAAAATAAAGGAACCACCCTGAGTGAAAAGCTGCAACTCAATGGGCGGGAACGACTGATGCAAACCAGTAATAACGATGGGTGAATAAAACAAACCAAAGATAAAGCCGCCCACTGGTCCAGCGGTTGTATAGAGCCAGTTAATGCCATCGCCAAGTAGAGTTCCCGCTTTGAACATCACAGGACCGACCGCGATAAACGTCAAGAACCCAGTAATCAAAAGTGTGAGAGTAGGGGTAAAGATAAAGTCGATGACGCCTTTGAGGATCCGATGGAGAAACTTCTCGATGTGAGAAAGGATGAATGCCACCAACAGAATCGGCAAAACAGTACCTTGATAACCCGATTGAGCTACTTGTAGACCAAAAAGATCCCAGTGGGGCATGGTGCCATCTTGAAGAGATACCGCTACCTCATAGCCATTCACCAAAGCAGGTGAAACCATGGCAGCGCCCATCGTCAAACCGAGGTATGGATTACCACCAAAAACTTTAGTGGCCGAGAATCCCACAAGAATCGGAAGAAATGCAAATGCAGCCGCCGAAAGCATATTGACAATTTCAGAGAAACCAGCCCACTCAGGATGCAAGTCCACGAAAGAAAGTTCGGGGTCAAATAGCTTCGGAGCGGTCAATACGTTGTTGAGCGCCATCAAAATACCTGCGCCAACCAGCACAGGAATGATGGGAAGGAAAATATCAGAGACCGTTTTTAGAAAACGCGTTCCTAAGTTGCCCTTTCCTGCCGCTACCGACTTCAGCTCGTCCTTGCTTGCCTCAGGCATGCCTGCGGCGGACATGTGCTTATAAACTTCGTTGACGTCGCCAGGTCCTACGATAATTTGGAACTGGCCGGCGTTTTCGAACGTGCCCTTGAGATTTTCGTTGGAATCAAGCGCGGCTTGATCGACGGCATTTTGATCTTTGAGGACGAGACGCAGACGGGTGGCACAGTGCGCACCTGCTTGAATGTTGTTGACGCCGCCAACACTTTTCAGAACGTCTTCAGCCACGGATTTATGATCCATGTTTTCTCCTGACTGAGTTACTTTTTGATGCGCGCTATGCCCCATCAAAAGAGAGCTACATACTGTATGTGCACCCTTATGCTAATCGTTTGACACATTACCATAATTTCATGTTTTTGTAACCTGCGTTACGTCCATCGCTCTTGGTCAACCGAAGGATTTTTCTCCCTATCTCATCGGGATAAACGGGCTACTTTTACGTCGCTCACCACATCCGACGCCGGCTCCCCCAGCACATCGTGGAATATCACGCCTTCCAGTTCGCCCGTCAGATAAATCCTCCCTGTAAATGATTCGGCACCATCGTCGAAAAACGCCTCGATAGCCGATCCATCGAAGAGAATATCGAAGGTATGGGTACCTTGCGCAGGAATAGAACGACGCCGCAACGCCCCACCAACTGTGTACCGAGATCCATCGCGATCCATAATCAACAAATCTCGATCAAAAGTAATCTGCAATGCCCGCCCTTGTTCATCGTTGAAGCTGAGCATCACGGGTTGCTGGGCGACATCGACAGTGCCCTGCAGGCGGAAAGTACGGGCACCTTCAAGTTCCCCTATTCGACCATTGGAGTTCAAATGGAGTGGTTCAAAAGGCATGGAGTCTTCGAGCTGCTCCACAGGAGCCTGCATGATTTTGCCGCCTGACAAAGTCAAATACCGGGGATAAGTGAGCATGTGAATCCAGTGGTAAGCCCATGAGGGTTGGTCGTCTTCATCTGCGTTACCTAGCCATGCCATCAGCACTGCTCGCTCTTCATCGCCTGTATTACTAATAATCTGCGGCGCATAAAATTCGAAGCCCGAATCGATTTCGGTAAAGGGGGTGAGAACCTCGAAATGGTTGTTTTTCAGCCGCCCCACCACATAGCCGCACTGAAAAATATTATTAAAATGCTCGCCGTCTGCGTCCACCCCCTGCGGGCAGAACATTAACACATCCAGAGTCTCCCCGGTGACTTGGTCGGGTAAAGAGAAAAGGATGGGGCATTCAAACATGTATCCCAACCCCGTCAAAGAAGAATCTGAGAAAGAGATTTCCGCCCCGAACTTCCAGCTTCGCCGGTCAGAAGAGGTGTAGTAGACGACGGCACCGGTTAGGTCTTCGCGCTGGGCACCAATCACGGCCCACCATTTGCCATCGCGCCAAAACACGTGCGGGTCTCTAAAGTGAGCGGTGTAACCTTCAACTGGTCCGCTAATCAAAGGATTATCAGAATATCGCTCAAAGGTTTCGCCGTCGTCTGTGGAGGTAAAAAGGCACTGGTAGCTTTCACGATTTCCCTGGGTGTCTTTGACATTGCCCGTGTAGAAGAATTCCATCGTGCCGTCGGGAGTGACCACGCCAGAACCGGAGTAGCACCCCGATTTGTCATACCATTCCACCGGAGCTATGGCGGTTTTGTCATCGTTCCAGTGGGTCAAGTCTGAGCTGGTCGCATGACGCCAGAAGACAGCGCGCACCGGATGCACGGGCGAATACTGATAGAACGCATGGTACACGCCGTCCTTATATACCAGCCCATTGGGATCATTGAGACGCCCGACGGGAGGGGCAAGGTGCAACGCGGGATAATCGGGATCCGAATGTGCCAATCTGGAAAAACCATCAAACGACTTTTGGGCTTCTACTAATAGTTCTTCGGGGGTGTACTGGGAAGGTATGTAACCCATAGAGAAATAATCCTCAATTCGAAAGTTCAGAAAGGGTGGACGCCGCAACGGCAGGTATTAATGTTCTTCGGCGAGTTTCACAGCGCTGAGATGAATTACTTGCTCAACCGCTGGTTCCCCTGCCGCGTTCAGAACCTGCACTGTGCGTCGGGTGCCGTGGAAGAAGGAGCGTCCGCTGACGGTGGTTTCACCCTCATCAATAAAGAGCTCTAGTGCCGAAGCATCCACCAATAAATCAAAGGTTTTAGTGGAGGAAGGAACGGTTGCTGTACGCGTCCTCTGAGGCCCCCACACGGTGTATTTGGTGCCGGTTCGGTCTACCTTCACAGCATGCGCAGAAATTTCTATGCTGAAAGCGACGCCCCGCTGATCTCCTATGGCTATGGTGACTGGGCCGGTTTCTACGTCAAGCTCTCCAGACACCCGGAAGACCCTGGAATCTTCTACCGCTTCGATGGTTCCATGGTGGTCCAGACTCTGCATCTCCAGCGGCATCGCTTGGTTCAATCCCTCCGCCGGCTGCTGGAATAATTTACCTTCCCGTAGGGAAATCCAGCGGGGAAAAGTCAGCAGGTGCAACCACCGATGATCCCAGGATGGCATCTCATCTTGGTCAGAAATACCAAACCATGCGGCAATTAATGCCCGGTTACCGTCATTGCTACCGTGAAATACCTGTGGAGCATAAAACTCAAAACCTGCATCAAATTCGGTAAAGGGAGTTTCTACCTCAAAATAAAGCCCGTTGAGGTGGCCCACAATGTACCCGGCTTGATATTTATTATTGAATCGTTCGCCGTCAGCGCTCATTCCTTGGGGGCAAAAGAGCATGACATCCTTCTTTTGTCCCGTTATTTGGTCCTGCAACTCAATAATCTGCGGGCATTCGAGCATATATCCGTAGGCGTTAATAGCAGGATCCGAGAAGTCTATCTCTCCTTCAAATTTCCAGTTCCTCCGGTTGGGCGAAGAATAGAGGACGACGGCGCCGGTCAGATCTTCACGTTGCGTGCCAATCATTGCGTAGAACATTCCCGCGCGTTCAAAAACATACGGATCGCGAAAATGAGGGGTGTACCCGGCGGGGGTGCCAGAAATCAGCGGATTATCAGCGCTTCGCTCAAAGGTCTTGCAGTCATCCTGGGAAAGCACAAGGTTCTGATAGGTTTCTCGGGTGCCGTCAGGATTTTTGACGTTGCCGGTGTAGAACAGTTCGAAGGTGCCGTCTTCTGCTAAGAAACAGGAGCCCGAGTAGCATCCGTTACGGTCGTACCAATAAATGGGTGCAATGGCGTTTCTGTGATTGTCCCAGTGAACTAAATCGGTTGACTGAGCATGCCGCCAGAAGATGTCTCGCCCGGGATGCTCAGGTGCGTACTGGTAGAAGGCGTGGTATACCCCATCTTTATAGACCAGCCCATTGGGATCATTGAGTCGACCAACCGGGGGCGCTAGATGTAGCGCTGGGTAATCTGGGTCCGCGATGACTGCGGTGTGATACATACGGTAGGAGGCGTCTGCACCATCAAGAATTTCTTGGGCGCGGGGGTTCATCTGGTGATTGACCATGTTTCTATCGTCTCTTATGTCAAACGTTTGTCATATTCACAGTAGACTACTGAGATTAACGATTCAAAATATTTTAAAGGCGCCCCTACTGCTGACTACATGGTAGCCTCACGCATACCGGTGAAGCCTCGAGTTTATTTCAGGGGTTCACCACTCATTTATTCTCCACAGCGGCGTCAATGCTACTACTGGGGGCTGGATGCCACATACCCACCGCAGGCTTTCCGCCTTTAAATGTGCCCAGTTCGAAGAAACCATGACGGCGATAGAGGGCGGCACTACGAAAGGTAGACGCTTCCAGATATGCAGGGGATTCCCCCAACTGCTGACGGCGAAAATCCAAGAGCGCTCCACCTACTCCCCGTGAGCGAGCATCAGAATGTACCCCGATGGTGTAAAGGTACCAGTGCTTAAACTGTGGGCGTGCACGTAATAATTTCAACTCGGTGATTACACCCCGGGGAAGAGCTAGCCCCAAAATTCTAAAATAGCGTGGAAGTGCTTTCACATCACCTAGAAAATTACCTTTTTGCCCCTCGGGATTAAGCCAAAGAGCAGCACCTAGAACTGTTCCTTCTTCGTCTACAGCCACATCTATTTTCCCGCGAGGCTTGTAAGTGGTTTCGATTTGAAAGCGAAAGAGTCGGCGCACGGTACTAAGCTTGTTAACCCCCCCGACCGCCATGCTCATCACAGGATCTGTTTGAAATGCGTCAGAGAGAGCTTCTATAGCTCCTTCTATCTCTGAATCTTGTGCTTCACGTACTTCAAACGTACTGGGTGGAGTAAACATTCTTGCGCATTTCTCTAGGGTGCAAATTGCTACTTATTCTTTCACTATTAGAGGGATTTAAAGCAATTTTTAACCCAAGAAAATGAAATATTCCGGTTACTTGTAGCGGCTTCTGACGTTTATTAAACAGGTCAGCCCGAGATTGTCGTTAAATCTCGGGCTGACGACGATAAAAACCTAGTTAGCAGTGCCTTTTACCTCTACCTCTAAAAAGACATCACCGGCTGAAATCTCTTCGTCTGAGCGTACCGAATCCGCAAGTGTCGTGTTCTCTACAGCAGTCTTTGCATTGGTAATAACAAGCGGAGTAGTGAGCGGATAACCTGCCGCTTTAATACCTTCGATATCAAATTCTACGAGGACGTCGCCGCGCTTGACTTCCTGCCCCTTTGTTACCACAGGATTGAAGAACTTTCCATCAAGCTCAACGGTATCGAAACCGATGTGCATGAGAATTTCCAAGCCTTCTTCAGTACGCATACCTACGGCATGTCCGGTGGGGAAAGCTACGGTGATTTTTCCATTTGCAGGAGCGACGAGCTTGCCCTGGGCAGGTTCAATCGCTGCGCCAGGACCTAATGCGCCACTGGCAAAGGTCTGATCAGATACTTCTGCCAGAGAAACTGCAGTACCTGTAAGGTGAGCCGCCAAAGTAGTCTTCGAGACAGCTCCTCCCTCTGCAGTGGTTGTCTGCTGCGAGTTATCTGATGCTGGATTTTTGTCTTTAGAAAACAAGCGATTTGCCATTGATTTTAGGCTCATGGTGACTCTCCTTAGCAGTTTCGCAGGGGCTTATAGTCCCTGTCATTCTCACCGGAATGAGAACATCCAGGTGAGAATCAATTTGTTTGAATATATCATGACACCGCCCTCACCCCTGAGTTAGTTTCTATTTTTGACGTCGCTGCACAGACGTTCTGCTATCTAAAATGAACGTTCTATTATTTTGCGCTGATTAGAACTGGTTCTTGTTTCACTTAAAAGCCGCAGGGCGGCACCGTTTGCACGGTACCGCCCTGTGGTACAAAGACTTCGATAAGAATCGAATTTACTTGAGGGTAATGGTTGCGCCAGCGCCCTCGAGCTGTTCCTTAGCCTTCTCAGCGTCTTCTTTGGAAGCACCTTCGAGGACAGCCTTAGGAGCTGAATCAACCAGGTCCTTTGCTTCCTTGAGCCCGAGTGAGGTAAGTGCGCGAACTTCCTTAATAACTGCAATCTTCTTATCGCCAGCGGATTCGAGGATAACGTCGAATTCTGACTGCTCTTCAGCTGCTGCTTCGCCGCCTGCTGCGCCTGCAACTGCAACAGGAGCTGCTGCGGTTACGTCGAATTCTTCTTCGAATGCCTTAACGAATTCGGAAACCTCAACGAGTGAAAGTTCCTTGAATGCTTCAATGAGTTCTTCGATGGAAAGCTTAGCCATTTGTTTGGCTCCTTCTTTATCAGGTGTAGGGCTGATCCTACATGTGAAATCTGTGGGGTTTTGCCCGCTGCTGCGAGCTAACTGAAAATCAGAGGAGAGTAATTACTCTGCAGCTTCTTCTGAAGTTGCCTCTTCTGCGGTAGCTTCCGCAGGAGCGCCTTCTGATTCTTCGAGCTTGATACGCAGAGCGTCGACGGTGCGAGCAATCTTGGCGATTGCACCCTTTGCGCCACCTGCAACCTTGGAAAGCAGAACCTCGCGTGATTCGAGGCTTGCAAACTTGTTGATTTCAGCTTCATCAAGTGCTGCGCCTTCGTAGAAGCCGCTCTTGATAACGAGCTGGGGGTTTTCCTTGGCGAAGTCACGCAGTGCCTTCGCAGCGTCAATCATTTCACCGTTGATGAATGCGATTGCGCTGGGGCCTGCCAGCTGGTTCTCGAATGCATCGATACCAGCTTCCTTAGCTGCAATACCAGCTAGGGTGTTCTTCACCACGGCATATTCGGTCTCTGCACCAAGTGCGCGGCGAAGCTCTTTGAGCTTCGCTACAGTGAGACCACGATACTCAGTGAGGATGACTGCGTTTGAGCTGGAGAAAAGTTCTTTCAGCTCGGAAACAGCAGCGATCTTTTCCTGTGTCGCCATGGTATTCCTTCCGATTCTTGTTCACTGGTCAAGTCGCAAGCAAAAAAATAACCTCGGCGCATAGGCGACGAGGCTGACATAGCGATTCCACACGGAAATCAAATGTATCTTCATTCACCTACGCGGGCGGTTCATGCTTGAACTCTTATCTTCTCCGTGAAAGCACACAGATAGATAGACCAGCGGTCTTTGGTTACTTAATTCAATCACGGTAGTAAGCAAGATAGCAAGTGCTACAGCTCTTTAAGAAGTCTTAATCACTTAAGAAGGTTACGAGGTGCTTCCCACTACTGAGAAAATATCCAGCAATGTTGTGGCAAGACTGAAAAAACGAAGCTCTCTTGCCGTTGAGCCTGAGGGGAAAAGAGCAGTACCCGTTCCCCTGCCTGCACCTGCGCTCTCTCCCCTGAGGATGACAGCCAGTTCACTTCATCTTCTAATGTTCCATCCAGTAACCAACCGTGGGCAGACGGTCTTAATTTAGAAATCCTAGCCTGGGCAGAGTTTGCATGTGGGCGGGCCCCATAATGGACGGAAGCCGATCGGAAAGCGACTACGCGCTGATGAGCGTCCCCATCCACCCCGAGAGACCACACGTTCAATGCGGGCTCCCCCACCAGGCGTGCGACTGCAAGACTCTTGGGATTTTCTAGGAGTCTCGGCGGAGAGTCAATTTGTGCGATAGCTCCATCAACCATAATGGCAACTCGTTGCCCTACCTGGAAAGCTTCATTCAAATGATGAGTAATAAATAAACCCGTAAAGCCTAAGCGAGCATGAAGTTGATCTATTTGGTCTCTAATTGTTGCGCTTAAGAATTCATCCACGCTGGCAAGCGGTTCATCAAAAAGAACTAAGGGCGGCTTACGGATAAGCGCCCGAGCTATCCCAACCCGCTGTTGCTGCCCTCCTGAAAGTTCGTTTGGACGGCGTCCTTCGAGACCTTCTAACCCTAGGATTGAAAGCAACGAACGGTAGTGATCTACATCGATTTCTCCGGTAAATCGACTCAAGGTGACACCAAAAAGAATATTTTCTTTGACTGTCAGATACGGATACAGTACCGGTTTCTGAAATATATAGCCAACGTCCCCCGGCTGTATCGTATGTCCGTCCAGCGTAATCTCGCCGGAATCTGGCTGCTCCAACCCAGCGATGATCCGAATCAAAGTGGTCTTGCCGCCACCCGAAGCACCCATCACCGTCACTAGTTCTCCAGAGCAAATCTCAAGGTCTAGCTCTCGCAACACAGGCACCGTTTTGAACCCTCTACCGAAAGATTTAGACACTGCACGCAGGCTCAAACCGCGGGACTCTCTAGAACTCATATCCTCATTTTCCCATATCACTTTGCTGTACAACGACAAAAAAGAGGCCATCCGCAACAAGCGGATGACCTCTAAAGCTAAAACCCAGGATGAGCTAAAACTTAGATTGCAACTTCAGCAGGATCGACGGGAACGCCGGGGCCGAAGGTAGTTGCAACGGTTACCTTGGAAATGTAACGACCCTTAGCCGATGAAGGCTTCAGACGGTTGATTTCTTCAAGTGCTGCTTCAAAGTTTTCGGTGAGCTTCTCAGCTGAGAAGGAAGCCTTGCCGATGATGAAGTGAAGGTTGGAGTTACGATCAACGCGGAAGTCAATCTTGCCGCCCTTGATGTCGCCAACAGCCTTAGCCACGTCCATGGTGACGGTGCCAGTCTTGGGGTTAGGCATGAGGTTACGGGGACCGAGAATCTTACCCAAACGGCCAACTTTACCCATCATGTCAGGGGTAGCAACTGCTGCATCAAAGTCAGTCCAGCCGCCTGCGATCTTTGCAATCAGGTCATCTGAACCAACGAAGTCTGCGCCAGCTGCTTCAGCAGCTGCTGCCTTGTCGCCAGCGGCGATAACAACAACGCGAGCGGTCTTACCGGTTCCGTGAGGAAGATTGACGGTACCGCGTACCATCTGGTCTGCCTTACGGGGGTCAACGGAAAGACGCATTGCAACCTCAACGGTTGCATCGGTATTGGTGGAAGAGGTTTCTTTCGCAAGCTCAATAGCTTCTGCGGGGGTGTAGAACTTGTCCTCTTCGATTTTGGCTACAGCTGCCTTGTACGCTTTGCTGCGCTTTGCCATCTGCTTATCTCCTTATGCAGTTGTGGTCACTATGAATCGCGCTCGACTCTGCCACATGCCCTTTCGGGCTATTTACGTTCGGTCATCCAAACTGATGTTTGGGTAAAGCAGGAAGTTACTTAACTTCGATGCCCATGGAGCGTGCGGTACCTGCAATGATCTTCGCTGCTGCGTCGATGTCGTTTGCATTGAGGTCCTGCATCTTGGTTTCAGCGATTTCGCGAACCTGAGCTTCGGTAATTGACCCAACCTTGCTGGTGTGGGGAACGCCAGAGCCCTTAGCTACGCCAGCTGCCTTCTTGATAAGGCCAGATGCCGGAGGAGTCTTAGTAATAAAGGTGAATGAACGATCTTCATAAACGGTAATTTCAACGGGAACAATGTTTCCGCGCATGGATTCAGTTGCAGCATTGTAAGCCTTGCAGAATTCCATGATGTTGACGCCGTGCTGACCGAGCGCGGGACCAACGGGAGGAGCCGGGTTAGCGGCGCCAGCCTGAATCTGCAGCTTAATGAGGCCTGAAACCTTCTTCTTTGGAGCCAATGTAAGGTCCTTTTCTGAGCTGATGGACCGACGCACAGGAGCGTACGACGGCAGGTGGCAACCGTGGCGCGGTTGCCGTGCATGGCGCACAAAAGCGTGAGTGTGCACATGCAAAGTTCTATCTTAGTGTTTTTTCAGCGTTTAAGCCATGGATACGACGTCGTCCGGACTGTCTGCTTCTTCACAGACCCCGCTCGTTGGAAAGCAAAATGCCCTGCACTCGTAAGCGCAGGGCATTCCTAGCTCAAGTCAAAAGCAGGTACTTAGACCTTGGATACCTGGTTGAACTGCAAAGTAACAGGAGTTTCGCGTTCGAAGACTGAAATCAAAACAACGAGTGAAGAAGACTCTGGTTTGATTTCGGCGATGGAAGCAGGCATACCTTCGAAGGGGCCATCCTTGACGGTAACTGCTTCACCGATTTCAAAACCGGTTTCAATCTGAGGAGCAACTGGAGTTGCCTCGCCAGCTTCAACCTGCTCTGCTTCAAAGACAGGAGCGAGCATATCCACCACTTCGTTCAAGCGAAGCGGCACGGGGTTGTAAGCGTCCTGACCCACGAAACCAGTCACACCGGGAGTATGGCGCACAACGCCCCACGACTCATCGGTCAAGTTCATACGAACCAACACATAACCGGGGATACGAACACGACGCACCAATTTCTTGGTGGTGTTCTTGATTTCCATAACCTCTTCCATGGGAACCTGGATTTCGAAAATATCGTCTTCCATGTTCATGGTCTGAGAGCGTGATTCAAGATTAGTTTTTACGCGATTCTCGTACCCTGCGTAGGTATGAATAACGAACCATTCGCCTTCTTGACGGCGAAGTTTCGACTTGAATTCCTCCAAGGGATTACCGGCCGGTTCTGAAGAAGCTTCTTCAGATTCCTCAACGGTCTCCACTGAGTCTCCGGCCTCTTCTGCCCCTTCAGTTGAGTCCGCAGGAGCTTCAGCTGAGTCCGCAGGAGCGTCTTCATCCGATGCCTCTACCTCTTCAACGTCAGATACGGACTCTACCTGTGCGTCGTCGGCGTTTGCCTGCTCAGAAGTCTCTTCAACTTCTTCTACTTCGTGTGCAAGTTCCTGCTCGGACACGTTATTCCTACTTTCGTATGGTGTGGGCGTTTTCTCTCACAAAGTATGCCCTAAGTGCGTCTTAAAAGTCTTGATTACTTTAAGGTTTATTGAACTGTTCCGTTACCAAAAACCCAGAAAGCTCCCTGACCAAATAAATAGTCAAGACCAAAAATCAAAACCATCATGAATAAAACAAAGAAAAGAACGATAACTACATAATTGAAAAGTTCACGACCAGAGGGGGTAGTAACTTTTTTGAGTTCAGCGATTACTTCTCGCAGGAATTGGAAAATTCGTCCGAAGAACCCTCGGCGCTTTTCTTCGCTATCTACACGACGCGACGCGGCGGTTCCGGATGCGGCAGATTTAGCCATTTCGGCCCGCCCCTTTCGTAGTACTTCCAACAGGTGCCTCTGAGAAAAGAAGCTAACCGTGAATATTTCTGGAGGCTTTTGCAGGGCGGACAGGACTCGAACCTGCAACCTGCGGTTTTGGAGACCGCTGCTCTACCAATTGAGCCACCACCCTTTGAACTTTCGTTCGGGTATGAACTAAAAAGTTCATTTGGTTTTCGTTTTTAGGCGTAAACCAGTGCTGTTCGGTTGCGAACAACAGTGACAACTTTAGGACACTTTTTTCTCTTTGGCAATTTTTATGCAGTGGGTTTCGTCATGCCCGCGACTCCGGGGAACAAAATTACTGCTCAACATACAAACATTCTGTGCAATCGCTTCTGAATATGAGCGGAAGTTGAATACGATAGAACCAACGAAACCAACAAGGTACAACACAGAACTCTGTGTGTAGAAAGTGAGTTCATCTCATGGTCTCCGCCCGCATTTCACCCCGTATCGCGGCTATTGCGCCGTCGGCAACACTTGCAGTCGATGCTAAAGCAAAAGCTCTCAAAGCTGAAGGACGCCCGGTCATCGGCTTTGGTGCCGGCGAACCTGACTTTCCCACTCCTGATTACATTGTCGACTCTGCGGCTGAAGCTCTAAAAGACCCCAAGAATTTTCGATACAGCCCTGCTGCGGGCTTGCCCGAACTCAAAAAAGCAATCGCAGAAAAGACTCTGCGCGATTCAGGCGTGACCATCGATCCCTCTCAGATCATCGTGACAAACGGCGGCAAGCAAGCGGTTTATGAAGCGTTCGCGACAGTTCTAGGCGAGGGCGACGACGTCCTGCTTCCTGCTCCCTACTGGACGACCTACCCTGAGGCAATCCGCCTGGCAGGGGCTAACCCCATCGAGGTATTTGCGGGCTCCGACCTGGAATACAAGGTAACCCCCGAGATGCTGGAGGAAGCATATACCCCGGCAACTAAAGCACTAATCTTCGTTTCCCCCTCGAATCCCACCGGTGCTGTTTACACCGCCGAAGAGACCAAAGCAATCGGCGAATGGGCGCTGTCCAAAGGCATCTTCGTTATTTCCGATGAAATTTATGAACACCTCACCTACGACAGCGTGCCCTTCATTTCCATCCTGAAGGCTGTACCGGAGCTGGCAGAAAACACCATCGTTCTCAACGGCGTGGCAAAGACTTACGCCATGACCGGATGGCGGGTGGGCTGGATGTACGGCCCCACCGACGTCATCAAAGCAGCGACCAATCTCCAGTCGCACCTTTCCTCCAACGTCAACAACATTGCCCAGCATGCAGCGCTCACCGCGGTTTCAGGCTCACTTGATGCCGTGGATAAGATGCATGAAGCTTTCGACCGTCGCCGCAAGGCAATTGTAGAGGGACTCAATGCGATTGACGGAGTCGTATGTCCCACCCCCAAAGGTGCCTTTTACGTCTACCCCGATGTTCAAGGACTATTGGGTAAGACCATTGATGGAGTCACCCCACGGACCTCAGCAGAACTTGCTGAACTCATCTTGGAAAAAGCGGAAGTCGCTGTTGTACCCGGTGAAGCGTTTGGCCCCTCCGGCTACCTCCGCCTTTCCTACGCCCTGGGCGACGACGATCTGGCAGAAGGTATTGCACGCATTCAGAAGCTTTTGAGCAACGCAGCCTAATCTCACTCTCAGCCATCAGACCCGCATTATCACAAAATAGTGCGGGTCTGTTTATGTCTGTTTACATCTAAGTTAATACTTCAATCCACCCGCTCCCACACCTTCCAACACAACACCAATTTGTTTACAATAGGAAGTGAGAAGATTTCCCCTGAAATCCGTCGTTTTTCTCCAGTACTCAACCGAGAAAAACACACAAACACAACATGGGGACTAAAAAATCATCAAACCCTCATCAATGGGGGAAGCTAGGAGATAACCGCCATGAAGATCGGCCTACTCACCTCAGGTGGAGACTGCCCCGGACTCAACGCCGTCATTCGAGGCGCTGTACTCAATGGTGTCAAAACATACGGGCATGAATTCGTAGGTTTCCGCGACGGCTGGCGAGGTGTCGTTGAAGGAGACTATATGGATCTCCCCCGCACCAAAGTTCGCGGTCTCGCTCGCCAAGGCGGAACCATCCTGGGCACCTCCCGCACCAACCCCTTCGACGGACCCCACGGTGGCCCTGAAAACATTGAAATCATGATGGAGCGCAACCAGATTGACGCCATCATTGCAATTGGTGGCGAGGGTACTCTGGCAGGCGCAAAGCGTCTAGCAGATGCAGGGCTACCCGTCGTCGGCGTTCCCAAGACCATCGATAACGATCTTCAAGCAACCGACTACACTTTCGGTTTTGATACCGCCGTATCGATTGCTACCGACGCGATGGACCGCCTCCGCACCACCGGCGAATCACACCACCGTGCCATGGTCGCAGAAGTAATGGGCCGCCACGTAGGTTGGATTGCCTTGCACTCAGGTATGTCTGCAGGTGCCCACGCCGTATTGATTCCCGAACAAAAAGTTTCGATGGAACAGGTTGCTGAATGGGTCACCGAAGTTCACGAACGCGGTCGCTCACCCCTCGTTGTAGTAGCAGAAGGCTTCATTCCTGAAGGCTTTGAAGAAGTCATACACGACAAGGGCACCGAAAAAGACGGCCGCCCCCGACTCGGCGGTATTGGCGAATACGTTACCCAGGAGCTAGAACGTATCACCGGTATCGAAACACGTAACACCATTCTTGGCCACATTCAGCGCGGTGGCGCACCCACCGGTTTTGACCGCGTGCTTGCAACTCGCCTGGGTCTTGGCGTTGTCGACATGGTCCACGACAAGGAATGGGGCAAGATGGTTGCTCTGCAGGGCACCGACATTAAGCGTGTTGATCTTTCGGTAGCCCTAGACGGTCTGAAGACCGTACCCCAGGAACGTTGGGAAGAAGCTAAAGTGCTCTTCGGACGCTAAGCTCTAGAACACTTCAAAAAAGAAGCCCCCTACTGAAAATGAACTGCTCCCCATTAGTTGGACTGAGAAATCAGTTTCTAACTAGTGGGGAGTATTTTTTTGAGAGCACGAAGTTCTTTGAGTGAATCTCAGCGCGAGCAGCTCGTTGATTTGTTTGAGCAAGGGCTGGGCTATGCGGCAGCGGCTCATCGGTTAGGAGTTGGCCTCTATTCTGTAAAGAGATTTGAGCGTCGTTTCAAGCTGCATGGCAGACTATGTCTTGTGGAGAGACCAACTAAGCAGCACTTTTCCTTCGAGGTGAAGAAGGAAGTCGTCGATCGGTTCATTGCCGGCCAGTCCAAGATGGAACTGGCTCGGGAGTTTGGTTTGTCATCGGATCAACTTGTCGCTAATTGGGTGAGGGCTTGGCGTGCGGGTGGCGATGAAGCGTTGCAGCCGAAACCGAAGGGACGACCGAAAGGCAGCGCCCGCTCGACACCGTTGACCGAGGAAGATCGGCTCCGCCGAGAGG
>NZ_LXTU01000018.1:0-866 GCF_001683935.1 Rothia sp. ND6WE1A
AAAACAGAATTAATTCCAATAGTCCAGAATATATTATGGAAATAATTCGAAGAGACTATTTGAAAGATAGTACAATTACAATTTTTCTGATTGGAAATAGATCCGCCGAAAATAATATTTTTGAAGACCAGTATTACATAAAGAAAGAACTACAAGCTTCATTGACGCGCTATAAAAACTGCCCCCCCCTAATGCTATATTAGGCATAGTCCTACCATCCATGTACGAAAGAGTTTACCAGGGACAGATTGAATGTGAATATTGCGGCATGAAACATCGATTTATTGGAATAAATCCAGATACTACAATCAAGGAATTTTCATACAATTATTACCTTCCTCTCCCTATAGGAAAATGCTCATGGTCAGAAGAAGATCGATATTGCGTGCTGGTAAAATGGGATGATTTTATAAAGAACCCGTCTTTATATTTAGAGTATTCATTCATGAAAAGAAATTCCGACATCAGCAGAAAAATTAAAGTGAGGCCATAAATGCAACAGAATACTAAACTTGAACTAGACGAGTATAAGCATTTCGGGGAATTATTCATAGAAGCAGATAGGCTCTCTAACAAGAATCAAAAATTCTATCTCTCTTTTCGCTTCACTCAAATGTTATTACTTACATTATCTACTCTTATAGCTATTTATTCGCATGGATTTACTCCCATAATTTTTATTATATGCGTTTCATTTTCCTTAATATTACATCTAATTATAAGAATTTATAATTTCGATAAATCCTGGTATCGGTATAGATCCTTGGCAGAATCTATTAAAAGTGCTTCATGGCAATTTATAATGAGGCTTATTCAAAAGTCCTCCCAGCCGCATAAAACACCAACCCCCGAACCACCGCAAACAC
>NZ_LXTU01000034.1:0-28033 GCF_001683935.1 Rothia sp. ND6WE1A
TCACGGCATTTTTCTCCGCCGTAATCAATACATCACCGGCTACCGCTTCCCGTGCTGGAAACTCAGGTGAGTAATCCGGAACCCAGACGCCGGCGGCAATCAGCTCAGCCCGTGCGTCCTGCAATACCTGCAGAGGTGTTCCATCGTGAGTTATACCGTTGCGGTTCACCACAATGACCCGGTCCACATACTCCGCCCAGATTTCTACCCGGTGCTCAATCACAACGAGCGTGGCACCGGTCAGACGCTGAGCCCGCAGCACGGCATCACGAACCTCTTTTACACCTTCAGGGTCAAGGTTAGCGGTGGGTTCATCCAACAAAATTGCCCCGGCGTGCATCGCCAAAATTCCCGCTAGCCCCAGGCGTTGCTTCTGCCCGCCTGAAAGCGCTGAGGTGGAATGATCCAGCGCCAGGTGCTCTAATCCCACCGCAGCTAACGATTCATCGACTCTGCGCCAGATTTCTTGATGAGGCACCTGCAGGTTCTCCGGCCCGAACGCGACGTCGTCGCCCACTCTCGCTAAAACTACCGACGATTCGGGATCCTGTTGCATCAGACCGCTCACTCCACGGGCATCCTCAGGTGTATACCCGTTGAGGGTGAGGGTGCCCAGCTGAGACTCACCGTCTTCGTCATGCAACAACCCGCCGATCGCGTGAAGCAGGGTAGTCTTTCCCGCGCCTGAAGGACCCAGCAAGAGTACTTTTTCTCCCGGTTCAATACGCAGGTTAATCTCTGAGATGACTGGTTGGGCATGTGCAGGATAGTGCCAGCCAAAATTTTCAGCGACAATCGACGCACCGGAAGAAGTATCAGAGCGAAAAGACGGAACCGGAGAAGTCTGCACGATATCCCCTAGCGGATTTCGCTTCGAGTGCGCTGAACCCTACCCGATGCCAAGGAAGAAAGTACCCCGGTCTTAGCCAGTGCCTTGGTGATAATCCACGAGAGCAAGCCAGCAAAAACCATGCCAGAAATCATCGAACACACCACATAAATCACAGCGTTAGTGCCGGTTACTTCCGACGCGTAGTAAATGAGGATTTCGGAGAATCCCATGGCGAAACCTGAAACCGCTGCCGCCAGCAACGCGCTTGAAAGATTCCATACGCGGTAGAGCAGAACTGCAAAAACAATCTCCGCGCCAATTCCTTGGATTAGCCCTGAGAGAGCAACCATCCACGAATATTCCGTGCCCATCAGCCCAGAAATGATAGCGGCAAGTAGCTCAGTATAAAGAGCCGCGCCGGGCTTACGAATAATAAACCCGCCCAGTACACCGGCGAGTAACCAACCACCACCGGCAAGAGGTGCGAACTGCGGCGCCAGCGCCAGTACCGCCGTCAGCGCCGGGTAAATCGCATTCGACCAGACCCAAAAAATAAGACCGCAGGCAACTGCCAGAACAGACGCCACTACGATATCGTTCACGCGCCAGCGCAATGAATAATTCCGTGCCATTAAGATTCCTTCCACGATATGAGGAAGGGGAGCCGCATACTGCGGACTTGAGACTCGACATCCCTACGCCGGTACTAACCGGATCAGGTTCGAGGGTCTGCTTTCGCACTCTCAGCACCCTTTGAAGGTGCTCCCCTGTCGTTCAATACGCGCTTTCGCGTATTCAGCTCATCAGCCTTATTCAGTATAGGTGTTTTGGCGCCACCTCAAAACTCTGCCCAGAACCGAACGATGACGCCTGCGCGACATTTTTCCATGTTGCCAGTAGAATTGCTAAGGATACTCATCAATCGCGACATGAAAGGCAAGCTCATGAATCCAATTCAGCTCGCTGGCACCGTTGCCTCACTCGGTGGTGTGGCACTGTCCAACAAAATTCTTTCGGCAACCTGGAAAAAGGTCACCGGAAACAATCCTCCAGACAAGAACCCCGATGACGACGAGCGCTGGCGCGACATCATCCTCTGGGCAATGATTACCGGTACAGTCGGCACCATCATTAAGGTTGCTGTGAGCCGTCAAGCTTCAAAATATGAAGCAAAGAAGTCTGAAGACTCACTAGGACAGCGCGAAGTCTAAGCAAATTCTTTGCTGACATGCGCAAACACAGTGTGCTTTCTTCCTCTTTGGAAGAAAGCACACTTTTTTATGCTCGGGCTGATGGTCTTACCGCATCTGAAATCGACGTAAACAATTCTTCTCAGCCCGGCGCACGTTCACAAAAATGCCAGAATCTCGCTACTGTTAGACCCATGACACCACGCTTTTCAGCTCAAACTGAGCACGCCGATACCGCCCCCTCTGCGGCTCCCCCGCTGGCAAGTAGTGACGCAGCACCCCGATCGACGATTGCAGCATGGGCGCTGTGGGACGCCGGTGGAGCAGCCTTCAACGCGGTCATGACCACGTTCGTCTTCGGCGTCTATCTCACCTCCAAGAATTTTGGGAATCCCGAGCATGCTTCGTCGGTGATGTCTATGGGTCTTACCCTTGCTGGCCTGCTTATTGCATTGACCGCCCCCATTACTGGCCAACGTTCTGATACCTCGGGCAAACGTACCTTCTGGCTCGGTTTCAACATGTGTGCCGTATCCATCCTCATGGCGCTCTGCTTCTTTGTAGCGCCCTCGGAATCGTATCTGTACTTGGGCGTAGCTCTGATTGCCCTCGGCAACATCATGAACGAATTTGCCACGGTGAATTACAACGCCATCCTGCCCCAGATTTCTACGCCTCACACGGTCGGGCGCATCAGCGGAATCGGCTGGGCATCGGGTTATTTTGGTGGCATTGTGGCATTAGCAATTGTGCTGGTGTTCTTTATCGGTTTGGGTTCAAACACCGGTTTACTCGGTATCCCTTCTAACGATGCTCTCAACATCCGCGCGGTCGCTGTGTTCTGCGCCGTTTGGACAACAGCTCTTTCTATACCGCTGTTGGTGAGTATGCGCCGTCGGGACCGTTTGAATCCGCCGCTAGCGCAGGCAAGCACCGAGCGTATGAGTTTCAAAGACTCCTACAAAGAACTGTTCTCCACCATTCGCCGGCTTTTCAAACAAGCACCGCAGACCCTTTATTTCCTCTTCGCCTCGGCAATATTCCGGGATGGTCTCACAGGAGTCTTCACCTACGGTGGCATTTTGGCGGCGGGTACCTTCGGCTTTACCACCACTCAGGTCGTTATCTTTGCAATCGCCGGTAACGTGGTGGCAGGCATCGGCGCTCTCATTGGCGGCAAGCTCGACGACGTCATCGGACCCAAAATGGTCATTATTATCTCACTGGCTGGGGTACTCTGCGCCGCCACCCCTTTGCTGTTCAGCCAGGAACGAATCATGTTCTGGATTTGTGGGTTGCTCCTCTGCTCATTTGTTGGTCCTGCGCAGTCTGCATCTCGAACCTATCTCTCACGGTTAACTCCACGCGGGCAGGAAGGCGAAATCTTCGGCCTCTACTCCACTACTGGACGCGCGGCGTCGTTCCTCGCTCCCGCACTATTCGCGCTGTTTATGAACCTCTTAGGCGCACAAATCTGGGGAATCGTAGGAATTATGGTGGTGATTGCCCTGGGTCTAGGTATGGTTCTGCCGCTGACGGCAGCACCTCAACGTACAGTCTTGAAAAACAGCGAGGCTACTAGCTAGCGGATAATCCTGCTGACCCGAAGTTCTTCGATAACCCGATCAAATTCATGTTGCGGAATGGAACCGTAGATTTCTTGCAGGTTGGTACGCAGCTGATCGGGTGTCAGCGGGTTTTTGAGCTCAATCCAGATATCAGCGGCAAAAGGGGAAATCTCGATGAGGCGATCCTCCACGGTCAAAAGCATGCGCTCATCTACCAGATAACCCGCGCTGCCAGCCATCCGGCTAAGACGCTCATTGTCCGTTGAGATTTCTACTGAATCTGCCTGCTCGCTTTGAATATCGACGTTCTCTACAGGGAGCTGCAACTGACCGCTCATCAAAGATTGCAATAGAGGAAGAGTCTCAGCAATTTCCGTATAAACCAGTTCGACCGCGCCGCCACAATGCTGAATCAACTCAATCAACCGGTCAATCCCGTTCTCGGTACGTACAAGCCCTGAGGTTTGCTGCACGATTTCTAGCAACGCGTCGGCAAGAGCGACCCGTTGCAGGCGCGGCTCTACTGGCTCGTTCTGACGGTTCAACAAAATCACGTGGTGCAATTTAAAGGTGAAATCGCTAGGGTCAGCCGTAGAAATACCCAGGCTCTGCGGGTCAATCTGCTGTTTTGCTTCATGTCCCTCGGTAATCACCGACAGAGGTTTGGGGTAGGGACGAAGGTGAAAATCGTGCTGAACAATCGCTGTCTCGTCGGAGAGATAGGTGAAGTGCTGCCCTAAAAATTTAGAAGCGGTTGTTTTGCCGCGCCCTGAGGGACCCACCATAATCATCGCTGATTTATTCTGAGGATCGCCCAGTGCAGCAGCGTGAAAGAGATTGAGCGAACCAGCGAGCTGCTTCAGCATGCACAGCGTAACTTCAACAGTCAGACGCTCGTGCCCCACCTCCTCGTCAGAGACCACCAGCGAGTGAGCCATACCAGGAAAATCGGCTTGAAGATGCCGCTCATTCCGCTCAGTAATGACGATGCAGGTCTGGGGGTACTCACTCACATACTTCTGGACCGTGCCTGAGATGATGCGCGGCTGCAATGCTCCCCACTCTGCGAGCGCATCATTGAAGAACCTTTGAGAAATGGACTCTTCAAAGACTAGATAAATATCCACGCCAGCAGGGCTGACTTGAAATCCTCGCATGGGGGCTCCTTGAGATGGGTGAGGAATGTGAGGGGTTAGGCGTTATCGGTGCTGGAATTCTCTTCAAGGAGGATTTCCGTGCGGTGAAAATTGAGGTAGCTTCGCGACGCCGTCGGCCCGCGTTGACCCTGATAGCGGTTTCCGTAGGCGCCGCTGCCGTAGGGGTGCTCGGTTTCAGAGGTGAGACGGAAAAAGCACAGCTGCCCCACTTTGGAACCTGGCCAGAGCATAATGGGCAGGGTTGCCATGTTGGAAAGTTCGAGGGTCACATGACCGGAAAAACCTGGGTCAATAAAGCCGGCGGTCGAGTGCGTGAGCAACCCCAAACGTCCCAGCGATGATTTACCTTCTAGGCGGGCGGCTATATCCGCAGGAAGAGTGACTTTTTCGTAGGTTGCGCCCAGTACAAATTCGCCGGGATGAAGGATGAATGGCTCATTGGGGTCAACTTCTACCAGGTGGGTGAGCTCCGACTGATCTTTGGAAGGATCAATGTGAGCGTATTTGTGATTATCGAAGAGACGGAAAAAACGGTCTATGCGCACGTCAACAGATGCTGGCTGAATCATGGACTCGTCGAATGGTTCTAGGACGATGCGTCCGTCATTGAGTTCTTTGCGAATATCGCGATCTGAAATAAGCACCCTCTAAAACTATCGTATGACGTACGTGTTCTGTCGGATTTAAAGGCTCTGACGGTTTGTACCAGATAGCGCACACTGTACTGGATACGTTCCTGGTACCTCGTGCGGAATCTGGTACAAACCCCGGCGGACGGCGTCGAGATCGCCACCGACACCGCCCGCCGCCTACCGCAGTTAGATATCTTGTGCGCGAAAAGATACACTGTAAGGGATGCTTTGTTCAGCAAAGCACCTGCGGCTGTAGCTCAATGGTAGAGCGCACGCTTCCCAAGCCTGATACGCGGGTTCGATTCCCGTCAGCCGCTCTCTTTTCTCTCTGTGGATTTCCCTCACCTGCCCTTATTCTCATGGGCGAACCATTATTCTTTAAAGCAGAACAATCCATTCCCCCCCTCAAAGGCATTCATGACTCCCCTTGTCCTGTGCACTCTCACCATCATCATCACGCTCGTTGCAAGCGGCATCGCCAAGGCGAAAGACCGCGCGAGCACTGCCGCCGCCATCGTTAACCTCAAGTTGGACCGCTGGCTACCCCTTAAATTTGTATCGCGCGTTCTACCCTGGGGTGAGATTGCGCTGGCACTTTGGCTCCTTCTTGTACCGGGTTGGCCCACTATTTTAGGCGGAATCGCTGCCGTCATTCTTTTTGCCGCTTACTGGATTGTGATTGCCCGCGCGGTTGCCACCGGCAACACAGCCAGCTGCAACTGCTTTGGAGGTGCCTCCGAAGCTCCGGTTTCTCGGTTCACGCTCATCCGTAATACTGCGCTGCTGGGCGCAGCAATTGGTGCACTGGTTGCGGCGGTGCAGACCCGCACCTCTGCGCTCGTCATGCTACTTCATCTCGACGGCGCCGGCTGGCTTTGGATTCTAGGTGCCGTATTTGCTGCTGCTGCGCTGTGGGCAATGTATCGCTCTGAGCTACTCGCAACCCCCGCTGTAGAAGCCGCTCACGAGGTAGCTCCTCAGATGATGCAACCCACTCCTGCCGAGGACGAGGCGATTGAGGACGACGAGTATGTTCGCCTCCCCATCCCTTATGGCACGTTGGAAACCAACCTGGGTACTCGCTCTTTACGCGAGCTAGCCGAACAGCGTGCGCGAGTTCTCTTCTTCCTCTCCCCCGGCTGCGGCCCTTGCCTTGAGATCATCCCGAAGATTGCAGATTGGCAGAAGCGCCTCCCCATGCTGAGCCTGCACCCGGTAGTTTCTTCTAAGGAGCAAATCGCGCAACTTCACATGCCCGAGGAGATTGAGGTGTGGGTTGACCCCGGCTTCAATACTCAAATCGCATTTGGTCGTGGAACTCCTATGGTGATTGCGCTGGGCATTGATGGACTGTTAGCTGGCGGCCCGGTCTTTGGTAGCCACTTGGTTACAGACTTTATGGACGATTTGCTCTATGAGTTCGACGCCGCCTAAGCCGCTAAGCTGGTGGGATAACGGTTCGTTGAAAGGAACATATCGTGCGAGAAAAGTCGCTGTGGCAAATTCAAACTGAACGTAATCCGCAACATTCTGATTGGTACATCCAACGTTTTAAGACAATGCAGGAGGCAGGGCAGGACATCTATGGCGAGGCTCGTCTAATTGATGCAATAGTGCCCCGCAACGCGAAAATCCTGGATGCGGGCTCAGGTCCGGGACGTTTAGGCACCTATCTCCAGCGCGCGGGACACCAGGTGACCGGCGTCGATATTGACCCCAAACTCATTGCTGAAGCTACCCGCGTGTGCCCCGAAGCTACCTGGATTACGTCTGATTTGACGGATCTTTTGCAGGCACTAGATGTCCCTGAAGGTGCTGAGCTTGGTGAGAGCGGTTTTGACACGATCGTTTGCGCTGGCAACGTCATGACCTTCTTAGCAGAATCCACCCGCTTACCCGTTCTGAAGAATTTTCGGGCAGTGCTCAAAGCCGACGGACGCGCGGTCGTAGGCTTCGGCGGCGGGCGCGGTTACGACTTTGAGCAGTTTTTTGCCGATGTATCTGCTGCAGGGCTGCAGATTGAGCAAACTTTCTCTACCTGGGATCTGCGCCCGTTTGCAACTGATTCGAACTTTCTAGTGGCAGTGTTGACCCGCTAGGTTCTAACTCCAAAGGATATTGAACTGGCGCAGGGTTTCTTCCGGAAGCAGTGCCCCGGCGGCGAGTACTATCAAGACAATCAACGAGACGATGGAAACGGCAGCGGACTTCCACCCGGGATGTAGCTCGTTGAAAGTCACCAGCCCGGGGTGCTGCTTGTTCATTTGCACTACGTTGATTCGCGGGTAAACCACGGTTTGATCGGAGATATCGGCTGCGATGCGTCGCATCGTTTTGCCGTCCCAAATTCGACCGTCGAGGCGGAATACTTTTTTGCCCGCCGCGTTGAGCGCCCACATCGCAGGAATTCCCTTGTGGCGCAGCGATTTAGCGCCGCCGTCTGGAAGGTTCATAGATTTTTTGGACGCGAGCCGCTCGGCAAACACCGTTTGGCTGATGTTGGCAAGGGGAACGACATTCCATCCTATGGTTCTGCCCCGCAGCAGGTGGGTGGAGGTGCGCACCACGATGTTCGGTTTCAGAACCGAGTAAATCGCAAACGCCGCAGCAATCACCACCACAATCAAAATTATGGTGTAGGGCAGAGCAAACCGGCGCCTGGTCAGCAAAAAGATAATTGCCAGTATGACGAGCGTCGGTGGGATCGATGCAAAAATCCTACGGTGGTAGCTGTGGATGCGGGGGTGGTATGTCCCCTGAGCTTCCCCATATTTTTCAGGGACCTGATAAACGTGTTCTGCCATATGTTTATCTTAGGGGGCACGATGCACCTGTCGTTACGATATAAGCCGCGTGTTCTATGTGGGCTAAATTGGTAGCATGCGTTTTTCTTCTCGAGTGGACCGGATACTCGCTACCTGGGCGGTTGCCATATTGTGTGCAGTAATCATTGCGCTGGTGGCACTGGCACTAATCAACAGAACCGTCTACAACCCGGCGGGGCAAGTAAGCCAATATTTTGCTGCGGTTCGAGAGGGAAATGGCGAGCGCGCGTTGGGGATTCTCGGTGCTACCGTGCCGGAATCTAACGGAGCGATGCTCGACGGCGATGCGTTGCGGGCGTCGATGGCGCAGCTGAAAGATCTAGAAGTTGCTCAAACTCAGTACAGTGACGATGGCTCCCACGCGGTAGTGACAGTTTCTTATACACTCGATGGGCAGCCTCAAACCACCGATTTTCAGTTGAGTAAGGTGGGCTCGCACTGGGGTGTTTTTGACCAGTGGCATATCGATACCAAAGAACTCCCCGTGGTCAACGTTGCGTCGTCGGGTGATTCAGCTGCTACTCTCAATAACCAGAAGGTCGCTATTGACCAGGGCAAGAGGGCTTTCGCCGTCACTTATCCGGGTGAGTTTACTGCCACCTATGAGTCAGCGCTCTATTCAGCTAAGCCGCAGACCGCTCAGGTGGTGTCAGCAGATCAGAAGCCGCAAACGCTCAGTATCGAGTTGGTGCCCAGCGAGACGGCTCAGAATTCTATTGTCTACAGCATTAAATCCCAGCTCGATCAGTGCGCTATCCAAAGCAGTCTGTACCCGGCGGGATGCCCCTTTGAATACGATTTCACCGGCAGAGTCCAGGGCGATGTTAAGTGGTCTATCGAGAAATACCCCGAACCCCAAGCCAAGCTGGCTCCTGAGGGAAAGTGGGTTCTGCCCGATTCGCAGGGAACCGCAAAAGTATCTTTCACCCAGCTTGATTTATTGACTGGTAAAACATCACAGGTCAATGACACGGTGAATTTCATCTACTCAGGCACACTAGACACTACAGATACCGATGTCACTGTGCACCCGGTTTCTCATTAGTTTTAGAGAGAGTATTCCCCTCTAAGCTACAGCGATAGAGCCAAAGCGGCGGTAGAACTTCTTACATATGTTCCACCGCCGCTTTGTTACCGGGGTACACCTCAGCAGTGACGTTTAGCTATTCACACCGCGCAAATCGAGGGTGAGCTCGGTTTCATCGCTGGCATTTCCTGTTACTTTGACGGGAATACCCCAGTCTTGCTGGTAGAGATGGCAGGCAGCGTGGTCGGGGATTTCCCCGCCAGGCTCGCCATCGCAGGCTGCAGCGCGAGCGGTAATGTGCAAAACCGCCTCGGTAATTTCGGGGTTGAGCTTCAGCGAGCGGGTGAGTCCCTGACTGGTTCCTGCACCCTCCACGATGAATTCTTCAGGAGTGGAGGAGACCTTCAGCTGAGTAGGATCACCCCAGCGGTAATCAAGTTTCTGCCCGCTGGGTGCAGTAAATCGGGACACCAGCTCCAAGGTTTCCCCGGCTAGCTGAGTAGCGGGACGTGCCGTCTGTGATGCACCCTCGTTCACCTTTTGAGCCTTCTCTGGCAGGTTAACTCGTACCAGCTGGTGGGCGTTAGCTTCAACGACGATGAGTCGGGTTCCGCCGTCCTCGGTCGGCTCGCACAAGACATCTGAGGGCTCATCAAAACCTCGGGCAAGGGTGGTAAGTTCTCCTGTTGCCGGGTCAAAACGGCGAATGGCGCCATTGTAAGTATCGGCTACAGCAACCGACTGATCCGGCAGAACCGTGACTCCTAGGCAGTGCTGCATGCGCGCCTGTTCGGAGTCGCCATCGACGAATCCAAAGTCAAAAAGACCTCGCCCCACGGCGGTAGATACTTGCACGGTATCGCCTTCGAAGCTGATAGAACGCAGGGCAGAAGTTTCAGAGTCCGCAACCCATAGAGTACCGTCGGCTGCTTCTGCAAGACCAGATGACTGCGCGAACCATGACGCATCGGCGGCGCCGTCTTTGAGCCCCTCAGCGCCGGTTCCGGCAAAGACCTTAACCTGACCGCTGACCGGCTCAAAGCTAAAGATCTGGTGGGTTCCTGCCATCGCGATAATGAATTTTTCGGCGCGGGAAGACCACAGAATGTCCCAGGGGGAAGACAGCGCAACGGTCAGCGGATCGGCGCCGTCCACAATTTCGTTGGGATCCGCATTGCGAGCGTTTTGCCCATCAATCAGTCGTTGCACGCCGCTACCTGCCAGCGTGGTGACGGTACCGCTTGCCAGGTGCAGCCCGCGCAAACGGTGGTTGACAGAGTCAGCTACGACGACGTCGTAACCCAGTTTCTCGCGCAATTCGGCAGGTACGAGAGCAAGTCCCTGAGGTTCGTTGAAACGAGCTGCGGTAGCGTCGCCGTCCGCCCAGCCTTTCTCGGGGCCGCCAAAGGTTGCCAGAGCAGTCTCGAAATCATCTTTGACCTGTACCAGACGATGGCGTGCGGTATCGGTCACCAAGAAAGAACGCTCGCCGTCGGCAAATTCTGCGGGGAGTTCCACCGCTTTACCGGGAAACGCGAAAGTACCCTCTGGCCTGGGGCGGGGAACGTAGGGGCCGTCGCCGCGGTGCAAAGTACCCTTCTGCTCGTGCTCTTCGGCAAGTTCACGAACCAGGGAAATCAGACCTTGAACATGTCCCTCCCCCGAAAGGTGCGCCACAATGTACCCTTCAGGGTCAATGACCACCAAGGTAGGCCAGGCGCGCGCCGTATACGACTGCCAGGTGGTCAGTTCGGGGTCATCCAAAATCGGGTGCTGAATATCGTAGCGATCAACCGCAGCAGCAAGTGCCTTGGGATCTGCCTCATGTTCAAACTTCGGAGAGTGAACGCCCACGGTCACCAAAATATCGGAGAATTCTTCTTCCAGCGGACGTAACTCATCGAGCACATGCAGGCAGTTAATGCAGCATAAAGTCCAGAAATCTAGCACCACGATTTTGCCGCGCAGGGCTTCTAAGTCAAGATTTTTACCACCTGTGTTAAGCCAGCCCCGGCCCACCAGTTCTGAGGCGCGAACGCGCGGCGAACGAATTGATTCAGTCATCTGTAGCTCCTAGAAAATGATGAGAAGAGGATAGTTCTTTCTATTGGTTAGAGTACAACCCTGCTGGGTCTGCCCCAAGTTACCTTTCGAAAAGCGAAATATGAAGTTTTTCTACGTTCAACCCGGCGCAGATCTTCGCGGCTCCGCTCGGATTTTAATCGCGACAGTGAACGTGTCTTACGTATTTACGTTGTAAAGTTACTGTGGCTCATTTTGATCGCCACTATTTTTTGCGCTGAAAGGTCGATCATGGCAGAACACACAACACCGGTAGCTCAGGCTGAGCGGCAACTTTCGCGTTCGCTCAAACCGCGTCATCTTTCGATGATCGCCCTCGGCGGTGCCATCGGGGCGGGCCTCCTTGTGGCGTCCTCCACCGCGATTGTGACGGCAGGCCCGGCGGTTATTCTCTCCTACGCCATTGCAGGACTAGTGCTGACTTTGGTGATGCGTATGCTGGGCGAAATGGCATCTGCTTCTCCAGAAACAGGCTCATTTGAGGCATACGCCAACCGTTTTATCGGTCGATGGGCTGGATTTAGCGTCGGGTGGCTCTACTGGTGGTTCTGGGCAGTAACCGTAGCGATTGAGGCAACGGCGGCTGCAACCATTGTGCATCAGTGGTCCCCTGCCATTCCTCAGTGGGCAGCTGCAGGCGTTCTTGTTTTGCTCATGATGGTGCTGAACCTTGTCACCGTTCGTACCTATGGTGAAGCAGAGTTTTGGTTCTCCTCCATCAAGATTGGCGCTATTCTGGCGGTAATTCTCACCGGTGTACTCGCTTTGCTGGGCATTATTCCTAACACCCCTGCAACAGTTTCCAATTTGACGGCGGGTGGCGGATTCTTCGCCAACGGTATCGGTGCGGTGTTCACCGCCGTCCTTGCCGTTATTTTCTCCATGTTTGGAGCCGAAATTGTGACGGTAGCCGCCGGAGAATCTGAGCACCCGCAGGCGGCAGTCACTAAGGCAGTCAACGCCGTCGTTTTCCGTATTCTGTTCTTCTTTATCGGCGCGGTTGGAATCACTATCATGGTGGTTCCTTGGACCTCGATTACCTCCGGGCACTCTCCATTCGTCACTCTTTTTGAAGTGCTGGGCATCCCCTACGCGGGCGTCATCATGAACGTCGTGGTCTTCACCGCGCTCGTTTCCTGCTTGAACGCGGCGCTGTATAGCTCATCCCGCATGCTCTTTGCGATGGGTCGAAACGGCAATGCGCCCGCCTTTTTTGGCAGGGTATCTGGCGTCAAGAGCCCGTGGAGCGCCGTCATCTTTTCGTCGCTGATTGGGTTGGCATCGGTACTACTCAATTACTTCATGCCAGAAGCCGTTTTCGCGCTGTTGGTCAATTCCACCGGCGCCATCGGAATTTTTGTGTGGCTCATCATAGCCGTCTCGCAATTGCGATCCCGCAAGGTTTTGGCTGCACAGGGAATCAATGTGTTGAAACAACCCGGCGTTTTGAAGATGTGGCTTTTCCCTTATCTGAACTGGGCAATGATTCTCGCTCTCGGCGCGCTTCTGGTCTTCATGGCGGTGACCGAAAGCCACCGGGTTGAGGTGCTTATTTCGACGACGGTCGCGGCGGTCGTCGTGGTGCTCGGTGTGTTGAATGCACGACGGCAGGCGAAGGGTTAGCCTCCCAGCAGCTTTTCGTACACCCAAAACGTTGAATGCTCATCCAATATTCTCAGCATTCAACGTTTTGGGTGTACTTGAAACCTAATTTCCTGCCCCTCGCCCTCTACCTTCTCCGTTCATCCCGTTCGTTGAGGTCAAGGAACATGTCGTTGTAGGCGTTGAGCTCGGCGTCGCCATCGCGTTCTTCCTTGCGGTCAAAACGGCGCTGAACCTTCTTATCGTTCTGTGCCCAGAGCACGCCGACCATGACCGCAATAATCATGGTTGGAATTTCGCCGATGCCCCACATCAGGGATCCGCCCAGCTTCTGGTCCTCGATAGCGGAAAGTCCCCAGGGGCGGCCGAGATTACCGAACCAGGACGCTGCGAGTAGGGTATCCATGCTCATCATGGCTATGCCCACGAAGGCGTGATAACCCAGGGTTGCAATAAGCATAATGAGCCGGAAGGGGTAGCCGGGACGGTTAGGAATGGGATCGATACCAATCAGAACCAGCGAGAAGATATAGCCGGTGATGAGGAAGTGCAGAATCATGAACTCATGGCCCACATGGTACTTGAGCACGAAGTTCAGCATGGGGGTGAAATATACAATCACAATCGAACCCGCGAAGTTCACCGCGGCGAAGATGGGGTTAGTAATAACCTTTGACCACCCTGAATGTACCAGTCGCAGAATCCACTCGCGGGGGCCGCGGGTGCCGTCCTGCCTAGGTTCAAGCGCCATCAAAAGCAGGGTGACGGGCGCACCTAACACTAGGAAAATGGGCACGATCATAGTCAACGACATATGCTCCACCATGTGCGCTGAGAACAACACGCGACCGTAGACCGCGAGCGCGCCCGAAGTCACGTAGTTGAGCAAGAAGAGACCTACGAACCATGAGAGCAGCCGTACTACCGGCCACTGACCACCTACTCGTTTCACTTTTACGAAAGCCCAGAGGTAAGCAAAAGCTAGGAAGAGAATAACCGCTACCCAGAACCAGTCAAAACGCCACTGGGTAAACCATTCGGCGCGATGCGGCTCAGGGGGCATGTCGTACCAGGTGATAATGCGTACCGGTGAGGCATCTTCAGAGAGTGTTTCAGGTACCGGCGGTGGGGTGCGCGAGAGCGATACCGCCAGCCCGCTGGTAGCACCCATTAGTACGATTTCCACGAGAATTGCCGTCCATAGACCGCGAATGAGCCCGACTTCGCCGCGTTGCATTCCCGGGATGAGGCTCATGCGGTGCAGCGCGCCGATTGCGCCGAGGACGAGAGTCAGCATCAACTTGGCGATGACCAGTTGTCCATAGGCTGTCGTGAAAATTTCATCCCAGCTATTCATACGCACTGATGCGTTGACGACGCCCGAAAGAGTCACCAGCACAAAACCGCCGAGTGCCAGAACCGAATAGCGGCGCAGGACAACTACCGCCATTGGCGCACGACGCTCGGTAGCTGATTCGCTGCCGCGCGCAGATTCGGTGAGGGTACCGCTGCCGGCGTCTTGGGCCGAAACCTGGCGGGAGATATAGGCCAGCGCGATGAGACCACCACACCAGAGCGCTACGCCTAGGAGGTGCAGTCCAAGAGAGTTGACCGCTCCCATGTGGTCGTCTCCGCCTGAGGAGTGCCCGCCCAACGCCATGGAGACCAGCGCAATCATGGAAAGCACCAGGGTGAGGAAGAGTCCCATCAGCGAGCGAACACCAAAAATAAGGGTCGCCACAACTGCCGCCACGATGACCGTGGTTGCTTGTTGTTTTCCGGAGTCAATCGTGGTGATGTAACTGGTAAGTTCCGATGTGTATGCGCTGGTGAGGCTTACCGGTCGCCCAGAAATATCGGCGTAGGCAAGAATAAGCACGCAGAGCGCCAGAATGGTCCAGGCAACTGCCATAGCGGCGCCGAAATTCAGCAAAGAAACAAACGGTGGATATTCGTCACGTTCCAAGTTCTTCTGCCGTTGTTCTGCACTGTATTTGTGCGCCATGTTGATGCGATTTTTTCGCCAGGTGGAATCGCTAAAACGAGGAACAATTCCGATTGCAAAAAGAAGGGAGCCCATCACCGAAATCATGGTGAAGTTGTGCAGAGTTTCGGCTACGGGCAGGCTCCATCGCACGAACCTTCCGGCGTCGGCCAGGTCGGTTGCCGCATTGATGCCGAGCAGTGCCAAGGTAACCAGCAGGAAGGTGAGGGCGGCAAAAGGAAATGCCCATACCCACTGACGGCTCAGACCGCGCTTGTTCTCAGGCACGGTTTCACCGGCAGACGCCGCGCGGCTGCGCCCCGACGGTGCCGAAGTGGTGGAGGGTGTTGGTTTCATAGCCATAATATTCCTGATGCGTTATATACGCTGTTGTGGGGTTTTCGAACGAGTCTAGGCGAAAAGCTTCTCGCCAATGAACCCTCCGGGTTGGCATCCGCCGGGTATCGCAAAAACTGCCGACCCAATGGGCACCGTCCAGGTATTGAGCATATCGAGTTCGGCTAGACGCCGCTGGATGGGCACAAATTGTTTAACGGGGTCTGCCTGATAGGAGGCGAAGATTAGCCCAGAATTAGAGACTCCCCCGTGGGTTTGCCCGTGCTCGGAGAATCCTGACGCATCGTTGACGGGCATGTCGTAATTATATCCCCGCCGCAAAATGTGCTCTTCGGGTTTTTGGGCGGAGGCTCGACGGATATGTGCATAGGGGGCAATAACGTTGAATCCCAGCTCGTTTGTTGCCGAGAGGTCTGCGACGTCGTGCTCGTTAGTTCCCGTCAGCGGCGCGCCGTTGGTGAGTTTGCGTCCTACTGCGTCTTCACGCGCCGGGCGGTCTGCCTGATCCCAGGTATCTAAGTTCATGTGGATGCGGCGGATAATTACCGACGTCCCGCCATCTTCCCAGGGGGTGAGAGAATCGGCTTCTCCCCACACATACTCATTCATGGTGCCCGCCTCGGTGGTGGGGTTGACGGTGCCGTCTACCTGCCCAAAAAGATTACGCATGGTTTGTCCGGGTTTCTCTGACCCATATGCTCGGCGGAAACCCTCTTGCACCCAGCGAACCCGCCCAAAAGAACGCACGTCCTTGAGAAGCATTCGCTGAGCGTGAGCGAGGGTAAGGCGATCGTCCGCGCAGAATTGCAGGAGCAAATCGCCGTCATTCCACTGCTGCTGAAGTTGGTCAATTTTTTCAAATGCCGGCAGCGGTTGCAGCCAGGAGGGCTTCTTCACACCAGCAATTTCAAAGATTCTTTCGCCAAATCCCAGAGTTACGGTCAGAGAGGCAGCAACCTGGGCAAGTTCAGGTTCTTGGTCCACCACAGGTGCTTTACCTTCGGTGAGGTGCGCGGCGTCATCGGTGAGAATTCTGAGCAACCGCTCCAGACCATCTTTATCTATGCCGTTGTTGAGATCAACAGCAACGAAAGAGGCATAGGTTGGTGCCGGGGTTTCAATCCCCGCCTGGCGCGATCCAAAAAAAGGTACGCGCTGACCTATCAGCGGTGGCTGGGCTTCATCTTTCGGTTGGGATTTCTGCGCGGATTGAAGGGCCGTTTGAGTACCCAAAGTAGCGGCTACTCCCACCCCCAAACCTACGGTACCGGCGACGACGGCGCGTCGGCTAGCGCCTGCCAGCGGGGTTGACGATGCGCTGGCTTGGGCTGAGTGTTGCTCAGCCTTGGCGGTTTCAGAAAATGAATTTTCAGTACCCTGAAGCGGTTGTTCAGAATGACTCATGATGCGCTCACGTTCTCACGTTCAAAGGCGATTAGGGAGAATCAAAATGCTGCTAGGAGCAGGTGGGCATGGCTGATGCAGATTCGGAGGAACCGTGCATCGAGTGGCCCATGTTCATCTGAGAATCCATGCTTGCGGAGGAAGAGGCTTGTTCACCGGGCGCATATTCTTCTTTAGCACCAGAATAGTCGCGTGCTTGCCCCTCGAACTCATAAGATTTCCCTTGGTCATCTTTGAGGGTTATTTTTACCGTGTGACCTGCAGGGATAGAGCATTTCATGTCCATGAGCATGATGTGATTTCCACCGGGTTCTAGCTTGAAAGTCTCCCCCGGTTCGATGGTCATCGAATCAACCTGTTTCATGGTGGTGGTACCGGTCTTCGGATCGATTTCGGTGGTGTGTAGCTGAGTCATATCACTCACCGAAGATTCGGCGCTGACCAGCTTGATTGCTTTGTCGCTGTGATTGGTAACATCGCCAAATGCCGCCGTCATCTCCCCCTGCCCCGCTTTGACCCAGGCTTGGGTAAATTCGAGGTCAGATTTTTCGTTTGACGCGGAGGCAGAAACAGAAGGAGAGGAGTTGTCCGCCGCGTTATCGCTTGATGTGCAGCCTGACAGCGCAAGACTTCCCAAAGCAAGCAGGGAGAGGGCCGGGGCAATAATTTTGTTGTTCATGTTCAACATGGTGTGTTTTTTCCTTGAAGTTCAAAGGGCAGCGCACTATGGCGTCTGCAAAGTATGAGAGCGTAGGTACGCCAGAAAAAGCTTTCATAAGAAAGCTGAAGAAACGGGAAATTACCGCTGAGGACGGCGGGTCTTGGCAATAAGGGCAACAATTGCGCCAATAGCTACTAGACCTGCGAGCACAAAGAGTCCAAGCTTGACCACACCGTTAGATTCTGTCGTCTGTTCGGTAGCCTCAGAAGTACTTTCTGCAGGCTGCGAAGCTGAAGCGCTCGAAGATTCCTGGGCACCCTCCCCCACGGTCAACTCATAGGAGCCCTGGATGGGGTGGCCGTCCGAGGAGACCACACGCCAGGTCACGGTGTAGGTATCATCGTTAGTCCCATGACCTGCGATTTTCTGAACCACGGTTTTGCCCTTAACGGCGGGTGCACCGTTGGTTACCTCTTTACCTTCAGAGTCGGTTACCCGAACCTGAGTAGCACCCTCGACTTGGGTGAGTTCGCCGCTATAGGTAAGTTCAATGTCCTGAGGGGCTTCCTGCAGTGAGGAATTCTGTTCAGGAATAGAGGAGACCAGCTCGTCGTGTGCTTGAGCGGGACCCATGAGCCCCAATCCCAGAATGGCTAGGGAAGACGCCGTTGCTACCCGCAGCGAAGTCGAAAGAGAAGATGAGCGGGTGAAACTGGTGAAAACTTTTTTCATGATGAGTCCTTAAACAAGATAGTTAGTGCAGGGTTGAGAAAGAAGCAATAACTATCGGAGGACCGCGCACCACTCTGACATCAGAGAGTACCTGTTGAATCTGCGAAATAGCCGACGGGCGCTGCGCCATTAGCTTCGGTAACCGGGGAATCATCGGCAGAGCGGGCAGAACAAACCATGCTCGCAGCTCACGTCTAAAGGCATGCTCAATCTTTTCGCTGAGCTGTTCACCTCGGCGAAGCATCAGAAAAGTAATAAGAGCGGCGCCCAAATGCAAGACAACCATTTGCCACGATAGATCGTGGTGCTGCGCCATCGCAGGGTGACCCAACGCAGCCCCTGCCGGCAACCCGTGGTGGGCGTGAGCAGCTGAAACCTGAGCCACGCTATCGGTGCTCATATAGAGAAAGTGCAGCAAACTCTGGGAAAGAATTACCGAAGCCGCCATGCCCAGTCGAGGTAGACGGCGCCCAGCAAGTGCTACACAAACGAGCGCTGAAAGCGCCGTGCAGAGTAACCAGAGCAGAGGATGCGGGAGATTCCCCCCGGCGAGACCGTGCGACGCCGCGCCCAAAATATTAGCGCCAGCGGCAACAATCCAACCACGAATCAGGCGGTCTGAACGCGATAGAGCCGGTTTTCTCGGCCCCTTGAGAATAGTTGAGACTGGGGCGGTGCGCCCAAGCGTTGAACTACGCATAGTGCACCCTCTCCTCTCAACAAAGTAACCTGTGGGTTTAATACCGGCAGATTATTAAAGTTTAGCGGACTCCCCGGCATTCTTCGCTACCGCGACCCCGTGCGTTCGCTACGCTCCAGCACCACACCGCTGTTATGTGAATACAAAAAAGGGAGCCACCTGAGGTGACTCCCTTTTCTCAGTCGAGCTGAGAAAGTCTGTTACAAGAAAATTACTTCTTGTTGGAGACTGCTGCCTTCAGCTTGGAACCAGCGGTCAGCTTAACGCCGTGACCAGCCGGAATCTGAATGGTTTCGCCAGTCTGAGGATTGCGACCGGTGCGTGCTGCACGATCGGTGCGCTCGATTGCCATCCAACCGGGGATGGTGATCTTCTCGCCCTTGGAAACTGAAGATTCGAAAACCTGGAACAGTGCGTCAAGAACGCCGTTCACTGCTGCCTGGCTGGTGCCAGCCTTTTCTGCAACCTCTGCGACGAGTTCGCTACGGTTCTTAGCCATTAGATGCCCCTCCTGAGACTTTATGTTTATCTAGGCGACTAGCCTATTTGATAAGGCTAATCGTTCTAGCCAAACCTTACCAGCTTGACTTGGTGATGCCGGGCAATTCGCCGCGGTGTGCCATCTGACGGAAACGAACACGTGAGATGCCAAATTTCTGGAAGGTACCACGGGGGCGGCCGTCAATCTGGTCACGGTTACGAACGCGAACAGGTGAAGCATTACGAGGAAGCTTCTGCAAGCCGAGGCGTGCTGCCTCGCGCTCTTCAGGAGAAGCGTTTTCGTCGACTAGGGTCTTCTTCAGCGCAAGGCGCTTTTCTGCGTAGCGTGCAACGATTTCTTTGCGCTGCTCGTTACGAGCGATCTTTGACTTCTTAGCCATGACTTATCGCTCCTCTCGGAATTCTACGTACTTACGAACAACGGGATCATACTTCTTCAGAGTCATACGATCGGGGTTGTTACGGCGGTTCTTACGAGTTACATAGGTGTAACCGGTACCCGCAGTGGACTTGAGCTTGATGATAGGACGTACGTCCTTGGTCTTTGAAGCCATGATTAGATCTTCTCCCCGCGTGCGATGATGCTTGCAACTACAGCGTCAATGCCACGTGCATCAATAACTTTGATGCCCTTTGCAGAAACGTTAAGGGTTACAGAGCGGCGCAGTGAGGGAACCCAGTAGCGCTTCTTCTGAATGTTCGGGTCGAATCGACGCTTGTTGCGGCGATGCGAGTGGGAAATGCTGTGTCCAAAGCCGGGAACAGCTCCGGTCACCTGGCAGACTGCTGCCATAGTTTTCTCCTCCATTTGTTGACGAAATGACGGTGCGCGGTGGGTGCACACTTGTTTTTTCACAAGCGGCTTGCGTCCCGTCACCAAGGTAGAGCACCGGGTTATTCTCCGGGCTAGAGTGTTTGAGACTCAGCTTGGGTGAGAAGACAAGCCAAATCCCTGCCCGCGGGATAACGGTGAATAATTCAAGGTGTCGAGAGGTGTTGCCACCAATGCGACAGCCTTAAATACTAGGTAAATACAGGCTTTCTTGCAACCTAAGCGCCGGTTTAATACCGCTCATATCACAGGGAACTCTCTCGAAGTTCAGTGATACCGCAGAGAACCGGTCTTGGGCGCAGAAACGCAAAACCAGAGCCAAGCATATCAGAGATATGGCGTTTTTCCTTGATTTTTCAGGGTTTAAGTGACCTTTAACCCTTAACTTTTTCTTTGCGGTTTAAGCGTGCCCGCAAAGGATTTTTCCCCTAAATTACATCGGTGCAATTTATGGTGTGACTTTAACGGCTTAATCCTTAAAACTTCAGGACGCCCCTGTCATATCCCCGAATTCCGCAGGCAGTCATTCTATTGCTCTACTTCAAAACGGGTCAGTTCGGGGTACTTCGGTGAGATACCGTCGCCCGAGCTCGTTCCGCGGATGCGGCGTCCAACCCAGGGCACCACAAATTCGCGCGCCCATCGTGCATCATCGCGCACTTTTTGCATACGAGTCGGACGGGCGTTGAGAATATCTAATGGCATGGTGAGTGCATCGGGTTCAAGCGAGACTGACTGGTCGCTCAAAACGTCTAAGACCTTTCGAGCCATTTTGATATGGCCACGAGTATTAAGATGCAGCCGGTCCGGCGCAAAGTAGACGGGATGAGCGAATTCCCGCATACGCCAAAAATCAACGATGTGCACCCCATTCTCGTCCGCAACTTCGCGGAGAAGTTCATTGTAAAGGGCAGTTTTAGGGCGGGTGGATTTGAAGGCGTTGAAATCTCGTACGTCCATACCGGTGAACGTGAATACTTCAATCCCCTCAGCGCGAAGGGCTGCGAAGGCCTTTCCCTTGCGCTCCAAAAGCTGATCAAGTTTAGTGCTGGGGCGCAAAATATCATTGCCTCCGCCATAAAAGCTGACCAGGTTAGGTTTGAGATCAACCGCAGCTTGAACTTGCTCGTCTATGATCTGATCCAAGAGCCGTCCACGAATCGCAAGATTGGCATAGAGCGCCTCAGAATCTGCCAGCATGAACTGTTCCGCCACACGGTCCGCCCAACCACGCACCCCGTTAGGGCGGTCGGCGTCGATATCGCCTACCCCTTCGGTAAACGAATCGCCGATAGCTACATAGCGGATGGAGAACTCATTATTTAAGATAGACATACTTCAACTTTCTCAACGAGGTTTATTCCATCTTTTCATAAAGAGGGGTGAGCAAAAGCGCGGGGTCCAGTATGCGCTCCCTCACCTGCGGTTGTGAGCGAGTTGGCTCAGCTCTCCGCTCGTCCCCGTTTCCAGTACCCCATGAACGAGATATTGCCCTTATCTAGCCCCGCATCGTTAACGCAGATGCGTCGCAGCGTCTTAATAACCGCCGATTCTCCGGCGATAAACACGTAATAATCACTGTCTTCATCCGCTAATCCCCACACGATTTCTTCGTCCGTCACTTGTTCGATGACTCGGTACTGGATGTTGAGTTTAACGTCGAGGATTTCACGCAACATGCGGTAGAGTTCTTCGCCTCTGACCGATGACGCACCGTTGCACCCGCGGGGAAGCCAGCGCACAGTGACATGTGGGAATGCGGTTGCGGCATCGGCAATATCAGCTATTTCCGGCGTCATAATATCGCCCTCGCCAGGCACTTCCAACAAGATATCTGCCCGCGTATTGCGGTCCAAAGTGCGCACGATAGAAAGTGCCGCAGGTACAGCGGTTTCGTCCGCAAGCACCAAGATTTTCGACGCTTTACCCGGGTTCCAAGAGCTCCATAGGTTATTGCCGCGCATAGGAGCGAGGAAAGAGATAGAGTCCCCCACCTGCGCCTGGTTAGCCCAGGTAGCACCGGGGCCCATCTCTCCAGCAGAATCGGCATGAAGCACAAAGTCGATATCGATTTCAGGTACGATGTCGGAGGGGTATTCACGGTCTAATACCGAGAGGTCGGCATCTGCAGCCGGTCTGAACTGAGTAGCCGGCGGGGATATCGCATCAGCAGGTATAAGCCGGGAATTACGCACAGTATAGGTTCGCATCCAACCGCGTTCATCCGTAGGCTGAGCAAACCACTGTGCGCGCCAGTTATCTTCGAGCACAATGTCGGTGGGCTGGGAGCTACCTGCCGGCGGTATGAACAGCTTGATGTAAGCGTCAACCACGTCCCCGGTGCCTTCGGAAATTTCTTCTGCTGCGTGATGTAGTGAAGGTCCGGCCAGAGAGATGCGCACGTAATGCTCGGTGAGCTGTCGTACCCCTGTCACGACCACGGGGAACAATCCAAACTGATGAATCACCGAGTGTCTGTGCGTACGTAGCTTATTCATTAGAGTTGTCCTCTCGATCGGCTTCACTCATTGCTTGGCCGGCGTTTGCTTTTGAGAACCCTCCGCGGGCAACACGGGCGTGAGGAACCACTACGGGGGCGCCGCTCTTTTCCGGATCGTGCACCGAAGCTTTCAAACCGAACACGCGATGTAGGTTTTCACTGGTCATAACGGATTCTGCCTTGCCAGCACATGCGATTTCGCCGTCTTTCATGGCAATCAGGTGGTGGGCGACTCGTGCAGCCAGGTTAAGCCCGTGAAGCACGAGAACCATAGTAGTTCCCCGCTCCTCATTGAGGTCGGACAGCAAGTCCAGCAGGTCTACTTGATGGGCAAGGTCCAGATAGGTAGTGGGCTCATCGAGGAGCAAAATATCGGTCTGTTGGGCAAGTGCCATGGCAATCCATACGCGCTGGCGTTGACCACCGGATAATTCGCTGACTGAACGTTCTGCTAAACCCATGGTGTTGGTGGCTTCAAGTGCCCAGGCGACCGCTTCGTCGTCTTCAGCGGTATTGCGTTTGAAAACTCCCTGATAGGGGTATCGGCCGCGAGAAACCAGGTCCGCCACGGTGATGCCGTCAGGGGCAATGGGGCTCTGCGGGAGTAGTCCAACCATCCGAGCAAATTCTTTACCGGGGAATGTGTGAATGTTCTTTCCATCGAGGGTAATTTCGCCAGAAGAAGGCTTGAGCAAACGAGAAATACCGCGCAATAGTGTAGATTTTCCACACCCGTTGGGGCCGATAATTGCGGTAATTTTTCCCGCGGGAATGGCAAGGGAGAGGTCTTTGACAATCGTTCGAGTGCCGTAGCCGAGGTCGACATGTTCGATGCGCAGTTCGCGGTAAGTGCAGGCGGTCATGAGCGACCTTCTTTCTGAGATTGGACCAGTAACCAGATGAGGATGGGAGCGCCAAATGCGCCGGTCAAGACGCCGACGGGCATCGCGCCACTTGGAACGAAGTTGGCGGCTATGAAGTCCGCAAAGACTACAATGATTGCGCCCACGAGTGCCGACGCAGTCAGCGAATGCCGTCCGCCAATCAGCCGGCGCGCAATGGGCCCCGATACAAAAGCGACGAACGCAATAGGGCCGCTGGCGGCAGTTGCAACAGCTGCCAGTAAAACACCCAGCACGATATAGAGCCATCGAGTAATCGTCACGTTCAGTCCCAGGCTTTGAGCGAGTTCTTCACCCACAGCTAGGGCGTGAAGCTGCCGTTGGAAAAGCATCACAGCAGGGAAAATCAGGCACAGCGCAATGAGCAGAATCAGAATGCGTTCCCAGTTCGCTACTGACAGCGAACCGGTCATCCAGACCATCGCAGACTGGGCGGAATTGATGTCAATCCGAGTCAGCAGATAGTTCACCACCGCATTGCCCAAAGCAGCGACTCCTATGCCCATGAGGATAAAGCGGTTGCCCACTCCCCCGTGCCCTGCGGCAAGCACCATAATAAGAATGGCAAGTGCAAGAGAAAAGGCCACGGCAAGAAAAGAGATTTCAAAACCGGTTGACCCCCAGAATACGATGCCTAATACCGCTCCCAGCGAGGCACCGGAGCTGATGCCGATAATATCTGGTGAAGCCAGCGGGTTACGGAGCAACAACTGAAAAATAGCCCCGGCACACCCAAAAGCAAGGCCGGTCAACGTTCCCAAAACCGCCCGGGGCAGCTTATCGGAGAGCACAATATAACGAGCTCCACGAGCACCTTCAATAGAGCCGCCCTGCAAGATGGTAATAAAATCGGGAAAAGTCACCGTGTACGTTCCCAGGAGCACACGAACGAGAAAGACCGCTACCAATGTCACCGCTAAGCCGACAATGATGAGGCGGGGGCGACGTCGTCCGTCCGCGCGTAGTTTCGCTACGCGATCAACGGGTGTCAGCTCAGTTGCACCTTGCGACATCAAAGTTCCACCGCCTTCTTGGTTCGTACCAGGTAGATGAAGACCGGCACACCAATGACAACCATGGTGACCCCCACCTGTATTTCTTCAGGGGGCATAATAACCCTGCCAACGGTGTCTGCAACGATGAGAAGTGCCGCACCAAAGAGCGCGGATAGCGGAATGATAGCGCGATAGTCGGGCCCGACGAGCGCGCGCAAAGCATGCGGCGCCATCAGGCCAAGGAATGCAATGGGTCCGCACATTGAGGTGGCAGTTCCGCTTAGAAGCGTAATGCCGATAAAGATGATGAAGCGTTTGAGCACCACGTTTTCACCGAGTGCTGTGGCCATGTCATCGCCGAGTGCAAAGTTATTGATGGAGCGGGCTCCCAGCCCAATAATTAGTGCCCCTGCAATCAGCAGAAAGACACCGGGGAAGAACTCCTCCATTGAGCTACCGGCGACAGAACCCAGCTGCCATTTGCGCAAAGAATCCAAAGCATTGCTGAAGTTAAGAATCAGCGCCGAGGTAAGGGAGCCTAAACCTGCGGAAATAGCGGCGCCCATGAGCGCCAATTTGACGGGGGTTGCGCCGTCGCGGCCCACACTCGCCAAACCGTAAACCAGCGCCGAAGTAATGCCTGCCCCGATAAAGGCGAGCCCCGCCATCCCGGTTGAAGAGTTGATTCCCAGTAGAGAAATTCCCACCACGACGGCAAATGCGGCACCGGCGTTGACACCGAGAATACCTGGATCGCCGAGGGGGTTGCGGGTGACCCCCTGCATGCCTGCACCGGCAAGCGCCAGCGCCGCCCCGATGGTTCCAGCCCACAGCGTGCGCACGCTGCGCTGATCAAGAACCGCCTCGGTCATGGCGGGCAAGTCTGCGTGAGTAAAGTAATTCCACACTGTATTCACACCAACATCGCGTGTTCCCCAAAAGATTGAGGAAACCACTGCAAGCGCCAGAAGAATCACCAGAGCCGCAGTCACCGCTAGGGTTCTTTGCCGCTGTGTATGTGGTTTTTCTCGGGCAGTGTGTGCCAGCGAGGGGGACATAAAAATCCTTGATGAATAAACGCCCAAAGCTGCCCGGGGCAATCGCCGCGAGCAGCCTTGGAGGGGTGTGAAAAGTTAGGATGCTTTCTTGGTGTTCTCAACAGCCTTGGACATGTTCTCGAGGATTGGAGTTTCCTCGACAGCCCAGACGAGCGAGAGCGGTGAAGCTGCGGAAAGCGCCAAACCAGCAGTCTTGTCAGCTTCGAAGACGACGGCGTCGTGCTTCATCGCTGGCATCTGCGCAAAGAGGTCGTTGGACTTGACCTTTTCGATGTCGCCCTCTGCATTGACCCATGCCCATACGGCGTCGGCTTCGACGGAGTCGATAACTTCAGCGGAAATATCGAGGAAAAAGGCCTTGGAATCCTTTTCTTTGTCCTTCATGTAGGATGCCTGTTCCATGCCAATCATGGAGAAGAAGCGGGGGCGGGTGTCCTGGGAGGTGTATGCGCCGAAGGTGTTCTTTTCGGTGTCAAAAGCGCCCGAGAGGAAGGTTGCACCCTGCAGGTTCTCGTATTCGGCGCCCTTTTCTTTGAGCTTCGCTTCGGTGTCTTCGATGAGCTTCTTTGCCTCATCTTCTTTCTTCAGCATTTTGCCCGCCATTTCAACGGTTTGCTGCCATGAAGCTGCCCAGGAACCTACACCCTCAGGTGCGGGAACAACGGGGGCGATGCCCTTGAGCTTGTCGTAGATTTCCTGGCTCATGTCGCCGTAGGGGCAGAAGATCGCGTCGGGTTCAAGCTTTGCGAGTTCTTCGTAATTGGGGCCGTCGGTCTCGTCATAGCGAACGGGCTGTTTGCCACCGAGTTCTTCGAGTTTTTTGTCGAACCAGGGGGTGGACTGGTTCTCGTTACCACCCCATGCCACGACGGGCGTACCTGCAGGTACTACGCCTAGAGCTAGTACGGCGTCGGGGTTCTGCCAGTTCTGCACGATGGCGATTTTCTGGGGTACGGCATCAAATTTAGTCTCACCGAAAGCGTGCTTGATGGTGTAGGGCTCGGTTGAGGCGGAAGCGCTGGAATCGGATGCATCTTTGGATCCGGTTGAGCAGCCTGCGAGGAGTCCGGCGGCAGCGGTGGCTGCAGCGGCTTTGAGGAAAGCTCCGCGTGAAAGTGAAACCATGAGACAGTTCTCCAAAATCTAGTGGGGACCGCCCCACTGCATGTTTAAGTTAGGTGTGCCTAAGCACCTCCCTAGAATATGCGAATTTTGAGGGCTCTACCAACTTATTGCCGGTATTTGGAAAGATTTTTATGCGTTTATTATTTCTGTCTAGCAAGAGTAGGCAGGTTGAGGTGCGTACCCGGCTGGCGATCACAAAGCAGACGACAAAGCGCCCCGAATGATTCGTTCTTTCGCGGCGCTTATTTGAAAGTTTGTGAGAGCTTTTTAGTTTTCGAAACCACGCGAAGCTACACGTTCGCGGTATGCCTTGTGGCGGTTGTAGTCGTAGGTAGCTTTCATAGCGGTGATGGATCCCCCGTTACCTTTTAAGGGCGCACACAAAGACACCAAAAACAGGTGAAACTAGAAGCGTAAGTAACCGGCCCGCCCCGGCATGGCTCAATGCCCCCAGCCAACACAAATAATGGTCAGGGGGGTGTCGCCACCGGGGCCGGGAACGGTCCACAAACCATCGCTAATAGAAGCACGATCCAAAGCCAATGTAACGTGGGTGCGAGATTCGTGAACCACCGGTTACTTCACACCATAACCCGCAAAACACAAAGGTGCGAAGAAATGACCGAAAACCTCACCATTTACCTCGGACTAGACGTCGGCAAAACCAACCACCACGCTACAGCGCTCACCAGCAATGGCAAAAAAATCTGGGATAAACCCCTACCCCAATCAGAACCCAAAATCCGTGAACTACTGACTAAGCTCAGCACCCAAGGAACTGTTCTGCTAGTAGTGGACCAGCCTAAAACAATCGGTGCCCTGCCGATAGCTATCGCACAAAACATAGGTATCCAAGTCGCCTACCTGCCAGGGCTAACCATGCGAAGAGTAGCTGATTTGCACCCCGGTGAAGCAAAAACAGATGCTAAGGACGCCTTCATCATCGCTGAAACAGCCCGCACCATGCCCCACACCCTACATGGAATAACAGTTGCCGATGAAACCACCTCAGAACTCTCCATGCTCTGCGGTTTTGACGATGACCTAGCAGCACAAGCAACAGCAGTTTCAAACCGTCTGCGTGGCTTTCTCACTCAGATTCATCCACACCTTGAGCGAGTTTTAGGTCCTAGACTTTCGCACCAGGCGGTGCTTGGGTTGCTCAAGAAATACCCTGCTCCTGCAGAACTTCATTTTGCAGGGCGCACCAAGGTGCGTAACCTACTGAAAAAGAAAGCACCTCGGCTTGCACCGAAGCTTACGGAAGAAATCTTCCAAGCTCTTGATGAGCAAACAGTCATCGTTGCTGGAACAGCAAGTGCTTCTCAGATTATTTCTTCCTTAGCTGCCCAGCTTGAGCTGATTCT
>NZ_LXTU01000019.1:0-1365 GCF_001683935.1 Rothia sp. ND6WE1A
GATGTCCCCGGTTATCGCGATCATTAGAGCGGAATCGATCTGATTGTCCACGTTCGTTGCGGTAGCCGCCCCGGTCTTCACGGTTATCGCGGCGACCACCAAAACCACCACGATCATCACGATGCTCACTATCCCGACGGAAACCACCACGGCCACCCTCATTACGATCGTCTCGGCGTCCTCCAAATCCTCCGCGGTTATCGCGGCGACCATCGCGGAACTTACCACCCTCATTACGATCGTTACGGCGGTAGCCGCCTGAATTGCGTGAAGCGCGGGAATCTTCACCTTCCTTGCGGTTACGATCGCCGAATGACTTTTCTCCAAATTTATTGCCACCGCGGTCACGGCTATATGAGGAGTTACGGTCATTACGCTTATTGAACCCACCTGATCGGTGGTTTGATTCACGGTTATAGTTGGATTCGCTGCGCGATGATTCTGACAAGAATACTCCTCTATGAATTTGGCGTGGAGAAAGTTCCACTGAAGATACCGTTCCCTATTTTATAGGTCATAGTTTATCTTGGGCAGAGCCTGATAGAAATTGAGGTGCGTTTTCCCTTACATCAGGATAGATCCTATTCCCCATTGATTGCAGAAAAGGCCTTACTTCGACTGTAGAAAGCTACTTAAAACAAAAATAGCCTTGGAACTATGCTCCAAGGCTATTCAAGTATCCCAATAAAAAACCGGCGGCGACCTACTCTCCCACACCGTCCCCAGTGCAGTACCATCGGCGCAAAGAGTCTTAGCTTCCGGGTTCGGGATGGAACCGGGCGTTTCCCTCTTGCTATAACCACCGTAAACCTAAAACAGACTCACGTAAGTCAAAATATTCAATAACTAACCTAACCTATATGAAAATTCATATAAGCGGCGTTTTGTTATTTCAAAACCATACAGTGGACGCAAACACAACCAAACCAAGAAAAAAATATGTAAGCCTTCGGTCTATTAGTACCAGTCAACTCCACAAGTCTCCAGTCCTTGCTTCCATACCCGGCCTATCAACCCCATCATCTATAGGGAACCTCACACAACACAAAGTTGCCAGGAAATCTCATCTCAAAACAGGCTTCCCGCTTAGATGCCTTCAGCGGTTATCCCTCCCGAACGTAGCCAATCAGCCATGCACCTGGCGGTACAACTGACATACCAGAGGTTCGTCCGTCCCGGTCCTCTCGTACTAAGGACAGCCTTTCTCAAATTTCCAACGCACGCAGCGGATAGGGACCGAACTGTCTCACGACGTTCTGAACCCAGCTCGCGTACCGCTTTAATGGGCGAACAGCCCAACCCTTGGGACCAACTCCAGCCCCAGGATGCGACGAGCCGACATCGAGGTGCCAAACCATGCCGTCG